>CAYFLM010000012.1:0-30747 GCA_964343925.1 uncultured Methylococcus sp. | reverse complement strand
TTATCAGATTCTTGTCTTAGGGAGTGACAACTATGCTGAACTGGGATGATCCACTTATTGGTCTTGGCGGGAAGCCACAACACGTTCCAACCACGCCACCCGATCTTGCTGTACTGGCTGAGGACGTGCCACCGGTTGTTGAAGTCGCGCCAATAGAAACGCAGATTCCGGTGCAGCAACCGATGTCGTCTGCTCACACCGGTGCTACGGGGCTTGAATCCATCCAGATGGGTGCCAAGCGTATCCAGGTGGATGATAAAAAAATCATCAATTGCCGGGCTGATCTCAATCAGTTGGTGCCCTTCAAATATGGCTGGGCGTGGCAGAAGTACCTCGATGCCTGCGCCAACCACTGGATGCCCCAGGAAATCAGCATGAATGCCGACATCGCGCTCTGGAAGAGTGCAGATGGCCTGACTGAAGATGAGCGCATCATTATCAAGCGTAACCTGGGATTCTTCTCAACGGCTGATTCGCTCGTTGCGAACAACCTTGTGCTGGCCGTTTACAAACACATCACCAATCCCGAATGTCGTCAGTACCTGCTGCGCCAGGCTTTTGAAGAGGCGCTGCATACCCACGCCTATCAATATGTGGTTGAGTCCTTGGCGATGGACGAAGGCGAAGTCTTCAATATGTATCGTGAGTTGCCTGCCGTGGCCCGTAAGGCTGAATGGGCCCTGCCCTTCACGCAGTCCTTAGGGGATCCTAATTTTGCGACTGGCACACCCGAAGCAGATCAACGTCTTCTCCGTGACTTGATTGCCTTCTATGTGATCTTTGAAGGGATATTCTTCTATGTCGGCTTTACCCAGATACTGTCGATGGGTCGCCGCAATAAGATGACGGGTACGGCGGAACAGTTCCAGTACATCCTTCGTGATGAATCGATGCACATGAATTTTGGTATTGACGTCATCAACCAGATCAAGATCGAAAATCCGCACCTGTGGTCACAAAGCTTCCAGAACGAGATTATCAAGCTCATTCGCGAAGCGGTTGAAATTGAAATTCAGTATGCCCATGACACGATGGCTCGGGGTGTACTCGGTCTCAATGCCAATATGTTTGAAGACTACCTCAAGTACATTGCCAACCGTCGTTGTAGCCAGATCGGTCTGACGGAGCAATATCCGGGCGCCCAGAATCCCTTCCCATGGATGAGTGAAATTCTGGATTTGAAGAAGGAAAAGAACTTCTTCGAAACTCGTGTCACCGAGTACCAAACAGGCGGTGCTCTCAATTGGGATTAACGTAATCCCTCCTCTCCCTGAAACTTTGGAGTCTGACGCTAAGTTGGACTCCAAAGCTGGTTATAGCGCCGGGCCGCAGCTTCCGGATTTGGCGCACCAAAGACCCCTTCAATCACGGCCAAAAGATCCGCTCCGGCTTCAAGCAGCATCGCTCCGTTTTCGGCGGTGACGCCACCAATGGCCACAATAGGCACTGAAAGTTCCTGTCTTGCCAAGGTCAGGGTATCGATATCGGCCTGGGGTGCGTGAGGCTTGGTTGACGAGGGAAAGAAGCGTCCAAATGCCACATAGTCCGCGCTGTCCTCCTGAGCACTGAGCGCGCGGTCAACGGAGTTATAGCAGGAAACCCCAATGATCGCGTGAGGACCCAGTCGGTTCCTGGCCACTTTGAGCTTTTCATCTTCATGTCCGATATGAACGCCATCGGCACCGATCTTAAGGCACAGATCGATGTCGTCGTTGATCAAGAAAGGCACTTCATGTGTTCTGCAGATTTCAAGGAGGGCTTGTGCTTCGAGGAGCGGGTGAGCCGCCCGTTTGGCTCGATACTGGACGACGCGGGCACCGCCGCGCAGTGCACCTTCAACATGGGCTCTCAGGAGATCAAGGTTGCTGGTTCCCTCTTTGGTGATGACATAAAGACCTTGATGGGGGAAGCTGGACTTGGGGGTCATGGTTTTGGATGTTGCTTGGAGTTGGACTCAGAATTCTACTGCCAGTGATGGGCTCTAGGGCTTATAATTTGTGGTTTGATTCAACCTTACCGGATTTCTCATGTCCCAGACGACCGTCAAAAAAGTTGCCCTTGCCTATTCGGGGGGGCTCGACACCTCAGTCATTCTACAGTGGCTCCGCGATACCTATCACTGTGAAGTCGTGACCTTTACGGCTGATATCGGTCAGGGTGAAGAAGTCGAACCTGCGCGCGCAAAAGCCTTGGCCATGGGTATCAAGGAAATCTACATTGATGACCTCACTGAAGAATTTGCTCGTGACTTCGTTTTCCCGATGTTCAGAGCGAATACGATTTATGAGGGGGAATACCTCCTAGGGACTTCCATTGCACGTCCTCTGATCGCGAAACGTCTCATTGAAATCGTCAATGAAACCGGCTGTGATGCCATCTGTCACGGCGCAACGGGTAAAGGGAATGATCAGGTTCGTTTCGAACTCGGGGCCTATGCCCTTAAGCCCGACATCAAAGTCATTGCCCCTTGGCGGGAATGGGACCTCACCTCACGCGAGACACTCCTTGCCTATGCTGAAAAGCATCAGATTCCCATTGAAATGAAACGCGGTAAGGCATCGCCCTACTCTATGGATGCGAATCTCCTTCATATCTCCTATGAAGGCGGTATTCTCGAAGATCCATGGGCGGAGCCTGAAGAAGACATGTGGCGCTGGAGCGTTTCACCAGAAACGGCCCCAGATCAGGCCACCTATCTGACGTTGACCTATCTTAAGGGCGATATCGTTGCGATTGATGGACAACCGATGAGTCCTGCCGCTGTTCTGCGTCGTCTCAATGAACTCGGTGGTCAGAATGGTATTGGTCGACTGGATATCGTTGAAAACCGTTATGTCGGCATGAAGTCCAGAGGATGTTACGAAACACCGGGTGGAACCATCATGCTCAAAGGTCATCGCGCGATTGAATCGTTGACGCTCGATCGTGAAGTGGCTCATCTTAAGGATGATCTCATGCCACGTTACGCCAGCTTGGTGTACAACGGTTATTGGTGGAGTCCTGAGCGGTTGATGCTGCAAGAGATGATTGATGCTTCTCAGGTTAATGTGAACGGTGAAGTGCGTCTCAAGCTCTATAAGGGCTCAGTCAGCGTGGTGGGTCGTAAGTCTGAATCCAACAGCTTATTCGATATGAATATCGCCACGTTTGAGGATGACAAAGGTGCCTATAACCAAAAAGATGCCGAAGGCTTCATCAAATTGAATGCCCTCAGAATGCGGATTGCCGCTAAAAAAGGTACGAAATTCCTTTAATTGAAGCATCCCACGGTCGACTTGAATGGTTTACCGTGGGATCTCTCTAAAGTCTCTAGCCGGAAAGTGAGCCACAAGGCTGATTGAGAAGCGCTATCTTTCCGCCACTGTCTTGATGTGAAGGGTGTGACTTTGGACGGGTGCTACACCCTGCTCCCAAACCCTGAGGTACTTGAAGACGAGGTCGGATTCTCCAATTCCAGTTGCGATCATGGTCATGACCATCACCCCTGACTGTCCTGGTCTAATCCCCGCCTTGGGGGTCTCGAACCCTGATAAGGCGTCATCGAGCTTGAGGAGTTCCTGACGACCCTGATCCACCACCCAGCTGTACCCTGTTGATGGATTGGCCGGGAGGCGAACAATCAGATGATCGCCTGGATGAAGCGTCTGTGATTGAGGATCCGCCCCCTTCTGTTCAACGTAATCCACCAACGTTTCTTTCTTTGGGGCGGATGTACAGCCCCAAAGAGATAAGAGTAAAAGACCGGTGATGAGGTAACCTGACCTCATGCTGCTGCCGTTTTCTTAGGGTAAAAGAACCAGGTCGCTACATGGAGATATTTCCGAATTGGCGTCTTAATGACTGAAACGCAGAGTGCAATCGAAAAGAGGCACCACACTGCCGCATACTCATTAGGATTAAAGGTCAGAATGTCAGAAATCCATGGTCCGATCAGGTAATGGAAGCCCACAAAGCGCCATGAACCATAGAGAATGGGGAGGACAAATGAGGCGCAGATATAGGTGAAGGCATGAAGCCCCCAAGGGAATCGGATCGTATTTTCTGGTATGTCCGACATGAGGCCATTTAATGGCAGCTGCCACGCGATATGCCAATCGCCCGAAACCGAACAGGCTTCCGTACCACAGAAGCCTTCAATGCCCGGTAAGCAATGACCGGCCCAAGCCATGGGATACATTTTGAGCATCATCAGCACGGCCGCGACGGAGCAGAGCGCATAGACCACATTCTTGATCTTGTATTTGACCTCTTCCGGGATGAAGTACATCGCCACCATGTTGACGAAGAAAGGCTGAAAGGCGATGTGAAGATAACCGAGCAAAGTCAGGATCTGGTTGGGCGGTGCATCACAAAGATTAATCCAGACATAGGTGCCGGCCTGGAGAAGTTCCATGCAGGCGAAGTAGGTCAGCGGAATCCAGAGTTCGTCGGATTCTCCTTTCTTGGCGACATAAATCGCCGTTCCAAATCCGACCGTTGCAAGGACAGCCGAGGCTTCACCACTCCAACACATATGCGCTCCTGATTGTTGTTATCGTTATTGAGAAACGGGAAATCCCTTAATTGATTTTGTATTTCTGCATCCGGTAGAGCAGCGTATCTCTGGAGATTCCCAGAAGTTTTGCAGCTCGGCTTCGGTTGCCGTCGGTTCGGTCCAAGGCCTGTCGAATGAGATCGATTTCAACTTGTTCGAGTCGAATGCCCTCTTTTGGAAGTTCCACCTCAGGTTTTTGTTGGGCCATGCGACTAAACACTTCGGGTGGAAGATGGGTGAGATCGATGGTTTCACCCGCTGAGAGAATACACAGTCGCTCGCACATGTTGCGCAGTTCTCGCACATTACCTGGCCAGTGGTAGCTCGTCAGTTTGGTCAATGCTTCCTTTCCCAGTTTTGCAGGCTTGAGGCTATGAGTTTTGCTGAATTCTTGAATGAAGTGCTGCAATAAAAGGCCGACGTCGCCAATGCGTTCGCGCAAGGGAGGAATCTCAAGAGGAACAACATTAAGGCGATAGTAGAGATCCTTGCGAAACTCACCCCGATCAATACGCTCCTGAAGTTTGGCATTGGTTGCCGCGATCACGCGAACATTGACATTCTGTGCGTTCGATTCACCCACAGGCTGAATTTCACCCGTTTCAAGGAATCTCAGAATTTTGGCCTGAATGGTGATAGGGAGCGAATCAATCTCATCGAGAAAGACGGTCCCGCCATGTGCCGCCTGAAGTTTTCCAACCTGATTACTGTGTGCGCCGGTGAAAGAGCCCTTTTTATGACCAAAGAGTTCAGATTCAGCCAGCGTTTCTGGCAATGCGCTGCAGTTAATGGTCACAAAGGGTTTATCCGAGCGCGGGCTTGAAGCCTGAAGGGCTTTCGCCATCAATTCCTTACCTGTACCCGTTTCGCCAATAATGAGGACGGTGACATCGGTCATGGCCACCATGCGCGCACTGCGCAGCATGGTCTCAAAATTGGGTGAATGACCGATCAGATTCTGAAATAACATGAAATCGATCAGGTCCCGATGTGGCTGGCAAAAGGATTCAATCCCGGGAAGGCAGAAAGGACGGCCAGAATGAGTAGAGTGATGCCAGCGATCTGCCGGAAAGCCGTCGCCTTGGACAACCAGACCATCCAGGAGGTCATGATGCCAACGCTCATCACCGCTGGCATGGTTCCAAGACCAAAGGCCAGCATCGTGAGTCCACTCCTCAGCATGTCACCCGTGGTAGCCGCCAAGGTCAGTGCGGTGTAGACAAGTCCACAGGGCAGCCAACCCCAGATCATGCCAAATACGAAGGCACGGGGGAGCGTTTCGACAGGAATGAGACGACGACCATAGGGTTCAATGCGCTTCCAGAAGAGCCCACCAATCTTCTCAATGTAGGCGAAGCGAGGAAACCAGCCTGCGATATGAAGACCTGCGCCCAGCATAACCAGCGCCGCAACAATCTGAAGGAATCGATGCCCATGACCTGAACCAAAGGGGGCGGTGAGTACGGATTCCGCCAAACCGGCTACGAGTCCTGCCAACATGTAGCTAATGATTCGGCCCGTGTTATAGCTTGCTACAAAGGGAATCAGGAGCTTCTTATCTTCGCGAATCTCTTTTTTGAGGCTTAAGGTCAGTGTACCGATAATCGATCCACACATACCCAGGCAATGTAAGGTACTGAAAAGCCCCATGAGAAAGGCAACCAGATAAGACGTGCTGAAGGCGGAATCAAGATGATGCATAGCGCGCTGAAGTGTTGGAGGTTATTGTATGGAGGCAGCGTGGTTCATGTGCCGCGCATTTTAACGGAAAAAACGCCGTCTCAGTACGGAATCCTACGAATAACAGGGCGTTAGGCCTCATTGAATCAGGATGCCCCATGGCAAGACCCAAGACCCCAGAAATTGCAGCGGATGCCATTGTCGAATTGATTGATCTTCCAGACCGCCCGATTGTCCTCATTGAGCGTCTGTATCCTCCCTTGGGATGGGCGATACCGGGTGGATTTGTTGATGTCGGGGAAACGATTGAAGCGGCGGCTATTCGTGAAGCTTACGAGGAAATCGGTCTCAAGGTCGAGCTCAAAGCCCTGCTGGGTCTCTATTCAAATCCAGCGCGGGATCATCGCGGCCATACCGTGACTGCGGTCTATGTCGCCGAAGCGCATGGCCTTCCGGTTGCGGCCGACGATGCCAAGTCGACCGTGATCGTCCACCCTGATCAGCTCCCTGCCCCACTTGTTTTTGACCATGCCATGGTCCTCGAAGATTACAGGCGCTTCAGGACTGAGGGGTGTGTTGCACCCCTAAGACCCTGATGCCGTCAGCCATCAGACTTCACTGTCGAGACTTTGGTGACGCCATCTGCGAATACTGTTCTGAATGGTGATGGCTTCGTTCCCCAACACCTTCCAACCCGCGCTGTATGAAGGGTCTTCAGATTGCGGTCGCTTATCCTCGGTTAGGTAGTCGAGTCTGACTCGCATCGGCACAACAACCCCTTCCCCGCTGATAATGCACTCTCGGTTTCTCAGTGCGGAAACATAGTCGATGTAGCCACGTGCGGTATCAGGAAGTGTCGAGCGAATCCGTTCCTGATCGCGTTCACTATTGAGTCTTAAGGTTATGTAGGTTCCGCACTGTGAAAGTGCGGTCTCTGACAGTTCGCTGGGTCTTTGAGATACCAATCCCAACGCTACGCCATATTTTCGACCTTCTTTAGCAATACGTTCCAGATTTCTCCGTACGGCAGAATTCTGTGAGGTCTTTTGTGCCGACAGGTAGCGTTGAGCCTCCTCACAAATCAGAAGGATGGGTTGTTCACGCTCTTCTCTTGACCAGATGGCGAAATCAAGCACGACGCGGGCAAGGAGTCCCACTACGACATTCATGATTTCCGAAGGCACCCCGGAGAGGTCGACGATGGAGATCGGCTTACCATCACCCGGAAAACGCAACAATCGAGAGATGAACTCTTCCATTGAGGCGTTGGCCAAGGACCGATCAAAGATGAATTCGAATCGGGGATCTCGGATCGACTCTTCAATCGCAATCTTGAGACGATTGTAGTGATAGACAAGACTCGCTTTATCAAGACGGCCCATCTCCTGATTGAGTGCATCCAGAAGATCAGGCAATTGGTATGGCAAAGGGCTATCCACCGTAATTCCGGTTAACCCGAGCGCAAGATTACTTTTTGAGCGTGCCAGGAGCAGGCATTTCGCCAGAACGTCCCGATTGATATCGCGCTCTGCACCTTCACCATGGATGAAAACATCACAGTGTTCTTCAAAGTTCATCATCCAATACGGAAGCCTGAGGTTTCCGACGTTCAGGGGTACACCGACTGAGGCAAAGGCCTTTTCATACTCGCCATGCGGATCGAGGATGACGATATGTCCATCGGGAGATTGCTTGATAATGCTGTGGAGAATCAGCGCTGCCGTTGTCGACTTCCCCGTACCCGTTGAACCCAGAATGGCAAAATGCATGCTGAGCATGGGGTCTATGAGCACCGATGCGCGTGTTTCAGAGGTCGGGAAAACGGTGCCTACTTCAATGTGAGGCTTTTCATCGGGTGAAAAGGCTTCGGTTAGAATTTGTGAAGGCGTGGCATAGACGCGATCACCCGGCCTTGGATATTGGGTGATGCCCCGCTTGAAATGAAGGACGCCATCATCGGATTCTTCTCCTTCGCCGAGAAAGTCGATGGTCGCAGTCAGGAGAAGTTCATCAAAGGTATTGAGCTTGGTTTCCCGAAGATTGGCGAGCAGACATAAATCATCGACCTTGACACGGATGATGCACCCCGGAGTGCCGCACTTTGATACCGAAGCATCGGGATGCTCACGCAGCATATTGATGATATGACCATCGAGATGGCAGACCGCAGAGTTTCCATTGATCGCCTGTATGATGCCAATGGCAAATTCAGCATGATCAAAGAAATTGTCGTGAATGGTGCGTTGCATAAGTTTACTCTTCAAAAAAATTCGGTAGGTATCGTGTTAAGTCGGTGTGTTTCGGTTCTGTCACTTAAGGGTCATTTTGAGTACGCATCCTAGCCAAGGCGTTGTGAGGTGCTGTGTGGCGCTTCTCTATGGGATCCTTTTCTTCTGGATGCCATTGAGTCATGCCGACATTTATCGTTTTATTGACGACCAAGGCATCGCCCACTTTACGGATTCGCCCGAGCACCCGGGTTACACGCTGTATAAAAAATCCAAGCAAACGGCGCGGATTGATAAAAACTTCGTGAGTCCAGGTTTCAAGGTGCAGTTCATTCGCTACCTCAATACCGGGCATCAACTCAATCCCGGCAGTCCTTATGACTTCTCTACTCCGCGAAACATGATTGATTTTGAGGCCCTGATCCAAAAGGAAGGGGCCAATACCGGACTGGATCCTCAGTTGCTCGCGGCAGTCATTTCGACCGAATCGGCAGCGAATCCGAGAGCGGTGTCGCCAAAAGGGGCTATGGGGTTGATGCAGTTGATGCCGGCAACGGCCGAGCGATTCGGTGTGGAGGATGCCTTTGACCCGGCTCAGAATATTCGTGGGGGTGCGCAATATCTCGCTCAACTCCTGAAAATGTTCAACTATGATGTATCGCTCGCTCTGGCCGCCTACAATGCGGGTGAAGGCAACGTCATTCGGTATGGCCATCAGATTCCCCCCTTTGAAGAAACGCGTAAATATGTCGATAAAGTCATTTCGAACTACCATCGGAAATGACTACAGGCTCGATTTTCTTTCGTTCAAAGGCATGACCACGAATCTCTCTTACGGCAGCCGCTACCTTCAGGTTAATCATCAGATTTCCAATTTCGGGAGAGGCCTTAGCGTTGTCTCCATCCCCGTTACTGGCTTGAGAATCATTCACCGTTAATTTCAAACCATTGGGGTTTACGGCCATGAGTTCTGAGGTGTCTCGGATTCCGGCGTGGCGGCCGATGCTTTGGTTCGAAAATCCATAGGTGCTCAAGGTTTCGACCTGCCGATTGGCAAGGTAATAGTCACGTAGAGCCTGAACAATAATCCCCTCGGATGCCCATTCATCGCTCAGTTGAGCGGCGACTTCGATTTGGGGGGTGATGTTGCCCCCTGAATCCCCCATGAGCACAATATGCGTGAAGCCATGTTGTTTGAGGCTTCTCGCAACATCTTCAAGAATGGCTTTGAATGTTTCCCGGCGTAAGGAGAGCGTCCCTGGATAGCGCATGTGCCCTTCTGGAGGGTTGATGTTCCCCTCTGGGACGTAATCAATGAGCGGCGCAACCAGAGTCTTGCCAACGCGTCTTGCTGTTCGGTCGGCGGCCTCCCTCACAATATAACCATGCTTGCCGAGAATCATATGATTGCCATTGGCTTCGATGCCTGCAGTAGGCACGATGACCGTTTTGAAACCTTCTTCCAGGAGTTGTGAGACTTCGAGAGAAGTCATTTCACTGATGAGCAGGGAAATGGAATCCTGTGGGACAGGCCTGATCTCGTTCTCACTCCGGTGGTGTACCAGAATGAACATCGCAATGATCGCAGTGCCTGCAAGCACCCACGATCCCGACTTAAGCTTGAGTGAGTGTGTTTTAAATGGATCAAACAGCAAGTTAAAAAAGCCATGTGTTGAAACGGCTCTCCCCTTTACACCGAAACGAAGGGTCTCTCTCCGAGTCGGAACATATAAGGTTCCAAACAGGTGATCCCAAATCGCGAACATAAACCCTAAGTTCTTGTCGATATGACGTTCTGCAATACTGTGGTGAATTTGATGCTGAGCGGGGCTAATGAGCCAATGGCTGACACTCGGACTGTAGGAAATCCAGATATGACTATGACGAATATGAAAGCCCAACAGGTAAAAAAGCAGCAAAAGAATGCTGACGCCATTGATATTCAGTGACTGAATAGGATGGCCTTCTAAAAGATTGAGAATGGCCAAGGTTCCACCTAGCGTCAGCGCAACTACACCGGTATTAAGTGCGATATCGACGGGGTGCTGGCGATACACTGAAAGAGGGTTTAGGGCTTCTGTTGTGTGGTGTACCTCGTGAAATCTCCATAGCAGTTGGATTCGGTGCTGGGCGAGGTGAGCCAGATACATCCCGAAATCGACCGCAAGCGCAATCATCAGCGTATTCACTCCGCTCTCAAGTGAAAATTCTGGAGAAAATAAGCGCTGTCCTGATTCAATCTGGAGTAAATCGCGTAATCCCATGTCGACGTTCAATGTCCAGATGACGTACAGATCGTCGAAGTAAAGCCACTGAAGCCATACAGTGAGCCAGAAAAACAGCACATCGGTTCTGAATGATGGGCTTTGGTAGATCCAGGCTGGAAAAAGCGTCTTAAGGGTACCGATCAATCCACCTTTCGGACGCCCGCTGAAATAAATCATTACGAAGCCCATGAGGACCGACATGAGATCGTATTGCCAATAAAAGCGATCGGTGAGATCTGAAAACGGCTTAAGAATGAATTGAACAACATCCATGACATTCATGAGTGGGCGGCCTCCAAGGGACGCAAGGTCTTACGGATGAAAATGCAGGCCAGCGCATCCTCATACACCAGTTGATATTCGGGACGTTCACGTAACAGGCTGGTTAAGGCCATCACTTTAGGCGCGATGATGGTATTGGCCCTCAGGAGCTCAGGATCCTGATCCCAGTGAGGTCCTCCATTCCAAGTCTCAATATGGCGTTCGATGCGCTGATCACCGTAAAGGTTGGCACGCCCGTCCATGGAAACTTTATGGTCCTTGAGCTTCCAGATCAAAAAGCCACCCCAGTCGTAGTGATTGAATATCGGACCAGGATAATGACGTTGGTTCATCACCTCTGTAGCCGCAACAGGAAAACGTTTAGCAAGGTGCGCTTCAGGAGAATCCGCGGCCGGAAAGTGTTTTAGGAAGAGTCCTGTAAGGAGTAAGGCGGCGATCGGTAGGGCAAGGATCCAGTCACGTGCCTCAAGGTTGAAGCCCTCATCAACTTGATATGCTCGCTGGGACGAGATTTGAGCCCACAAGGCGAGAGAGGCGAGATACCAGACGTCTCTTGCAGAAGTGAAGGCCATCACAATTCCGGTGAGCAATAACACCCAGTTGGATAGCTGCGCTCTATTGAATTTGAGTTGATGCACGGTGAGAAGGACCAGACCCAGGATGGCCCAATCGGAAACACTCCGAAAGGCCATGGCTCTCATTTCTAATACGTACGTTCTGACCCCTGTTTGTTGAATGGTGCTGACCAAGGTCTGGATCAGGGCTAACGGGTCTGGAGTCATGCAGCATGCCAAGGTTGAAAGCGCCAAAGCCCATCCCAAGTCTCTCGATGTGTGATTGTTGCTGTTACGCTCCGGTCTCAGATGGTCCGTGATGAACGCCTCAAGCCACTGGATGCCGAGAAAATAGAGACCGTAGATGAATTGAATATGGATGTTTGCCCACAACAAAAAAATCAGCGGCAGGTAAAGCAGAACAATGGGTTTTCCTGTTTTGCGATAACGATCGGTCAGAATAAGTTCAAGCAGAAACAAGTCGATATTGAAGAGCCAAGGCCTTGGGGTATAGAGCGTAGAGATGCCAATAAGGAAGAGTGCCCCCAGCATAATGGCCTGAGTCCGTTGAACTCTGGCTTGGCCCAACAGAAGAAAGGCGAGCCACAAACCGATGCCCGATAAAAGGCAGGTCAGTAATAACGTACCGATGAGTCCCATCGTGCTGGTGAAACCGTAGAGAACAATTTCATAGAGCCAGCTATAGGGATACCAAGGACGCGTGCCCCCATCCAGAGAAAATGGATCATGGATCGGAAGGCTCAGGTTTCGAATCAGCCATTCGCCACTTTTGAGGTGCCAGCCTAGGTCAGCCTCTTTGAGTTGATCAAAAGATAATGAAACGGCTCCGAGATAGACCAGGAATCCGGAAAGAACAAGAACCTGTCTGAACCTGAATTCAAGTGAAGTGTGTTTCATGACCACACCACCTTGTATGCGTTCTTTCTGAGCTGATACCTTCCAGAGTAAAGGAATTTTCGTAATAGGAAGACTACAAGAAAGCTCAAACCGACAGTACTCGCTTTAATTATGGTGGGGTGGGCGCCCCATATGACCTCAAGCAAGAACGTGGCTATACCCGTGATGGCTAGCCCGATGAGTCCTGTGATGAGGAAGGCAAGCCATTGCGTATGAACCGATTGAAAGGCGGCTTGCATGTTGAACACATAACGCTTGTTAAGCACAAACGAGAACCACAGTCCTGATACATAACCCAAACATGAGGCTAGGGTCATCGAGGTGAGATCAATCCACAACAAAGTGGTGAAGACCGATAGGTCGAGGCCCAAGGCAGCTCCACTTACCAAGAGATATTTCGAAAAGGTTTGTCGAAAAACCGCCTGAATCATCCTTTGAGCCCTGCTGACTTTAAGCAAATTTGATCTTTTCATTGAGAGGAACCGTCTTGGAATCTGGCGTTTTCTCCTCGTGGTAGGAGGCCTCGGTGTTGATGCTCCAGAGTGCTGAGCGATCCATTGAATTACGTTGAACGAGCCTCACGGCCTCAATGGCGGTCAGCATGGAATGGTCTTGGTTGTTATAGCGATGTTGGCCGTTTCGACCGATACAGAGCAGGTTCTCGATCCCATTGAGAAACCTTTTCAGTTCGTCAAATTGTGCGTAGGTTCCAGAGTAACTGGGATAAGCCTTTTCAAGCTTAAAGCGGCAGGCATCCAGGATGTCATTTCGATCGACCAGCCCGAGGGTTACGAGTTCATTGATCGCATATTCGATAAATTCGAGATCGCTCATGCCCCAGATGTCATCCGATTTCTGGCACATGTATTCCAGTCCCAGCCAGATATGATCGGGATTTTCCACCATGTAAGGTGACCAATTATTGAAGATCTGGAGTCGGCATACCTTGACATCGGGTTCCTGAATGTAAATCCAGTTATCCTTAAAAGCTTCAGATCCAAATCGTTTAGGGTCGAACCTTTTAACCAGTACGCCTACCGTCATGAAATCGCGATACGGTAATCCGACGGCAAGATCCCGAATTGCTGGGGGGGTCCTCTCTTGAGGTAAAGCCTGAATCAGATGTTTCACCGGCATGGATGAAAAGCAATGATCCGCTTCAAAGTGATGGCGTTGACCCTCCTTTTCCGTGATGACGGCGGTGATTCTTTGTCCATCCATGTCGAAGGCTCTGACTTCGTGACCGAGGAGGATCTGTCCGCCCATCGCGACAATGTCTGCGGCAACATATTCCCAGAGTTGTCCTGGTCCAAGTTTTGGATAGAGAAAGCGTTCGATGAGTGAGGTTTCGACGTCATGCTGTGCAACGTCATCCTTACGGCGCGGAAGCAAGCGTTTAAAAGCGTTAAGGATCGCCTTGGACAGGGAAAGTCCCTTAATACGTTGCGCACCCCAGCTCGAAGAAATGTCGCGTGGGTGAAGGCCCCAGACTTTAGTCGTGTAGTCCTCGAAGAACATTTGGTAAAGCGGGCGACCAAAACGCGTAACGAGAAAGGATTCAAGGTCCTTCCCTTCTTTGGGTTTCCTGATACAGACCCACACGTAACCCAATCCCGCTCGGAACGTGTTGACGAGCCCCAAATTCAGAAGATTCCTGACATTCAATGAAATGGGATAGCTAAAAAATCTTCTGCGGTAGAGGATCCGCGAAATACGATTCCGAAGCAGCATGATTCGATCAGGATCTTCATTCGAATGGACCTGAGGAACGGTTGGATTGGATTCGAGAGGCATCTGCTCTAGCCACCAGTCCATGACCTTCTGGCTTTTGGAAAAAAACCGGTGGCCTCCGATATCAATGCGGTTGCCTTTGTAATTCAAAGTCGCGGCCAGGCCGCCAATCCGATTCGTTGATTCGAGGACCACGGGTGTGATACCCGTTTTTTGTCTTAAGAGTTCATAGGCTGCAGTTAGGCCTGCAGGACCCGCTCCAATAATTATCGCGGTCTTACTGGATTCATTCTTGATGTGTTTCATTTTGATGCCTCACAACTCGAGTTTATTGGGTATTTGCAGGGTAATTGCGCCACCCAAAAGCTGTGATCGAATACTAGAACGGTTTATTTAGAATTGCGATATGTCTTGGGGGGATGATAAGCGATATTGCCTGAAATATGTATCCCAACCATATGAAAAACAAGAGAAAAAATCATATAAATGGCTCGATTCTCATTTTATATATGAAATATATAAAAATTGAATTGGTCTTTATGGATAGGGATGATAATAATTAAGGTGCGAAGTATTGTTCTTTGAGATAGCTCATGCTTAATAAAGATATTAATTCACCTATTAATCAGAAAAACTCAGGCCTCGCAGCGGTCGAATTGGCGATTGTGGCCCCACTTTTTATGGTGCTGATTTTTTCAGTGATTGAGCTTGGAATTGTGCTAATGGATAAGGCCTTAATTTCGGCCGCCAGTCGAGAAGCTGCACGATCCGCAATTGCGTACTCGAGTAGTCCACTGAGCGATGCTCAAATCAAGACCATTGCACAAAACTACGCATCGAACCTGATTAATTTTGGTAGTGCCACGGTCAATGTCACCGTGACCCATCCTGCAGCGGATACTGTGGGAACGCCACTGAGTGTGTCCGTCAGTTTCACTTATGACAGTCTAGTGTTGTTCAAAGTGGTTTCCCTCTTCAAATCCAACGGGTTCCCGTCAAGTTTGGTCCTTAATGAGACGACGACCATGTATATGGAACAGTAGTCGAGTATCCCGTGAGATCGTCCTACTTGATCCCTTTCAGGCATCAAAACATCATCAGCCTTTTGTGGTGATACTGGAATGTCTTGAGCGGTTTAAGGTGAACTACTAGGGGCCCCTGATCCTCCGGATGAGGAAGAAACGTTGAGCTGAGGAAGTGATCGGACTCTTGGAGCAGAGCCAATATCGGTTTGGAACGTCCTTTGATACACCGCGCCTGCTTTCTGTCCATCCATCCCTTCCGGAATCTTTGGATCAGGATGATGGTAGGCATAAGCGTTATAGAGCTGGTTATCCACCATGTTTTTAACGGATTTCCCGTAATCATTGATTTCACGGGTCGGTTCCGTTTTCCACTCGCTGCAATTAGAGAGCAAAAGCATCAGTGCCATCAAAGGTAGGTTTCGTAAAAGCTTGGTAAGCATGGTGGTTCCCGATTTGCTTCAACAATTAGACTCAAAGACCCTGGCCAAAATGACCCCGGAGTCCCCCGCCCTCATGATTCCCACCTTTGGGATCAATGCTTGGTATTTCACTGCTTTTCCCTTCAACCTGCCCCTTGAGGAAGTATTCGGTGTCTGATGGGTCGATATATTGATCGGTAGGCAGCCTTATGGCTTTTGGGTCCATAGGCTTGGTGAGGTGGGGTGTCACAAAGATCATTAACTCTGTTTCATCCTTGAGATATTGCTGACTGGTAAATAATTGGCCCAATATCGGGATCTCGCCGAGCCCGGGGAACTTGCTGATATTGGAGCGGACCCGATCGCTAATGAGACCCGCAATACCCAAAGTCTGGCCATCGCCCAATTCCATCGAAGACGCTGCATTGCGTTTGGTCAGACCCGGAATAATGTACTGAGAGGTGCCCGCGTCAACTTGAACCTTATTGGTCATGTCGATTTCGCTCACTGAAATATTGAGCTTCAGATTGATATGGCCGGAATTGAGGACAACGGGAAGAAATTTGAGGATGACCCCGTATTCTTTAAACATGACGGTGATCCCGCCCCCCGTTCCACTCACAGATCCAAACTGGGGGATTGGTACGGGAAACTCTCCGCCCGATACAAATTCTGCATCTTGTCCCGAAATCGTTGTGAGTGTGGGTTCTGCAAGAATCTTGGCAAGACCATTATCCTTAGCAGCGTTTATCACTGTTGAAACCGTGGCATCACGACCAATGAAATTAAAGAAGAGTGTCGCTGGATTGGTAATCTTGGCCGCATTTTTGAGTGATTGCAGGACGTTACCCGCACTAATGGCACCCCCCGAGATATCCCCACCGCTTGCAAAGGCGGAGAAGTCGACTTTGAGCGAACGCGACAGTCGACGATCGATTTCAGCGACGGTAACGCCGAGCATCACCTGTTGTGGTCCTCCGATCTGCATCAGATTAATCACATTACTCACCGGTGTGGTTTGAAGGATGGTTGAGCCTGGAAGCATCTTTTCACCACCTCCACCGCCCTGACCCATGGGGGCAGCAGGTGCGGCCTGTTCATGGTGAACGAAGGTGCCGGCAATAGCGAGTATCCCATTCATGATATCGGCGCTGGATACTTGCCCAGACAGGACAATGGAACCTCTTGAGGAATAAACCATCGGATTTTCTGATGGATAAATTTCATGCAGTTTGGATTTCAGCCCATCAAGATCATGGGAGATCTCAATTTCGAGGGTCTTGAAACATTGCTTTTGATTACAGAGCACGACATTGGTGAGACCGATTTTCTTTCCAAGGATATAGAGATGGCGATTATCGAGTTTTTGGATCTCTGCAATTTCTGCATTACCGACGGCAATGCTCTCGGTATCAGCAGGAAGGGTCATCACCTGACCCTTGTGGATCGGTACGACCATCGGCGCAGCTTTCACAGTGGGGGTCATGCCCCCTAACAACAGCATCAGGATTAAGAGTTGAATTGAAATGAGACGGGCCCTCTTATGGAGTCGACTCCCCAAGTCGCCAATAACAAGAGAAAAGGGCTTACCAGTCATTGCCGTAATAATTCGTTAGAAGCGGTGAACGAAGCGCATAGGGATTGGTGACCACCCCGGTGCCCTTGAGTGTGCAGGAAAATCCGGGTGGATTGACACCGGATACTGTAGAGGATGAAACCGGAAGTAATTGCATCTCGACATATTTATTTGAGGTGGTCTTTTGGGCGTAGGTGACCTTCACACAAGCAAAAGCGGTGACGTTCATGCTGCTACCCGGTGTCACGGTTCCACTCACTACAGGAACCAGACCCGCAAAGGCCGTTCCATTGATCAGACCGTTGATCGTATCGTAGGTGCTCGCCTTGGCGCCATTCATGATGTAGATGCTATTCGTAACACTGATCGGTGCCTTGGGTGGGCTTGTGAAGAGGCTCTGAAGATAACTCCCTGAATTATCGACTGTAAAAAAAGAAGTCCATTGACCTGTTGAAGGGCAACTGCCCGCTGTGTTGGTGGCCCCTGATGAACTGTTGCCTGAGGAGTAGCTCCCAGCCACACGAAAGGTATACGGATGACCGACGACCTGATTATTACAGCCCGAACAAATAGGGGTCGATGATGTGGCCAAGTTGGGAGATTGGGTGGAACTGTTCCAGAAATTGTCGTAAAGACACTGACTGATGGCGAGTGGCATTAATTGATCGGTGGTTGTGGATGAGGGACCGATATCGCCAATCGCCACTGCGGTTGCCTGAAGATTTATGCTACTGAGACCCAGAAGGCCTGAAAACCAAGTCGTCAGCGGACCATTTTCGGTGTTGTTTTTTTGAATTTTGACTTGAACGGCTGGGGCCAATTTGGTGCTGTAGGCCTGAAGACCCAGAGTAGTACCGGTAATATCCCAGCCGCCTGTCGCCACGTTGGCTATCGATAATGGGCTGCCCGCCGCCGTATTCTTTGAGGTGACGACCGATGCGCTCGCATTGGTTTTGGCAAGTGTGAAGTTAGGTGGCGCCGAGCGGGTCAAAGAAGTGGCACCGATCAAGGCTGCACTATCTGCCGCTTTTTGAAGTTCGTTTCTAACTAGAAAGACATGACCGAGATCTAAGGCAAGTCCGGACATCCCAAGTAAGCCCAGCATACTCACAACCGTCAGTGGCAAAATGCCACCAAAGGACCGATCCTCTAAGCGCTTCTTCAGCTGGGTAGGATGTTGGCTATTTGAGGGATTCATCGGCGTGTCACATTCATTGTGCAGGACATCCACCGGATGCGGCGCAGTCAAAGACCTGAATGTTCTCCTTCGAGGAGCCCTTGAAAAGGCGAACATTCCGACTCGTGTTGGGTCTAGAGACCGCCGCGAGTTCTGTATCGTCAGGATTTCTGAGCAAGAGTTGAATCGAATCGGAAAGCTGCGCCTTGACGAGGGCTTCCGCTTCTGGGACCGGGAGTTCAAGTGTCACGGAGCGCGCTACGATCGGTTTCTGTGGATCCTGAGAGGGCTCTTGATCGACGGCTAATACCCGAACGGCTTGGGAAATGTAATAGGATCGACCTACAGTGCCTTCTTTCTCGTTATGCGCCGCATAGACGTCTACAAGATTGCCACGAAGCAGAAATCCGCCTACCCCCTTGACATCGTCGACCCGTAGGGTCACAGCGCGAAAGTGGGGGCGGACTTCCGTTGCAATATGATTGCCTTCTGGATCTTGTCGAACTGCAGAATGAACCAGTGGAATCCCCATATGAATATTTTCTCCAGCGATATGCCCCACGGCTTCATCCAGATGGGTGAGATACAGTGACTTATCTCCTGGCAAATCTGATTCTCCAATTTCATGAAGTTTTACGTCACCGTCGTTGATACGCGATAAATAGGGGATTTCAGAGGTGGCGACCACGATGGAGAATTTGTCGGTCTTGATCTCTGCCTGAGGGGTCGTTGATTGCTGTCCGGTGAGGAAGTTTTTGGCCATCAGACTTGCCGCCAATGCCAGAAAGCCAGAGAAGCCCAACAATAAGATAAGGCGAAGGTTCATGGTCTTGAATGACTAAAGCGCATTGGCTTTGGGTGATGAGAATTCCATGACTTGCGTTTCAGCAGAGTGATCCAGCTTGTTTAAGTTGGCATGGGCGACGGTGTGATAACTGGGGGAGACCTGTATCGCGCGATTGAAATAATCTCTCGCCATCTCCTTTTTCCCCTGGACCATCAGGAGATAGCCCAGATTGTTGAGTGCGTCAGGTTCACTGAGTACCTTTCTAAATATGTTGAGCGCTTCATCGATCTTGTCTTCCTTGGTGAGATATAAGCCCTTATTCATGAGCGCTGATTCAGAACGTGGGTCGAGCGCCAAAGCCTGGTCGTTATAGAAGTGACTGGACACAAGATCCCCGCGCATATATTTGGAGTAGCCCAGATTGGTGAGCACCCGAACATTTTTAGGGTGGAACGTCAGAATTTCGAGATAAAGCCCTTCCGCTTTTTCATGATGGCCGGTTTGATCATAAAGTAGGCCAAGGGCATTACTGACCTTCCAAAGTTTGGGGTCCCGCTGATGGGCAAGCGTCAGGAACTGTTCTGCCCTTTTAAGTTCCTTTTGCTTCAGCAACAAAAGGCCCATACCAATTTGTGCATCCAGAAGATCAGGGTCTTGTTCGAGTGCCATTTCGTAGGCCTTTTTGGCCAAGTCGATATTCTGTTTATCGAAATGAATCTGGCCAATCGATGAAAGCACAACTGGATTCTTGGGATCTCCCTGCAAAGCAGAGACATAATAGTAAAGCGCATCATTCGCGCGTCCCATTTTGTGATAAGTCTGGGCCTTGGCGATATCATCCATTTTGTCGACTTCAGCCACCTCCTCGATACTTGGGGCTAGCTGTACAGTCTCCTCTACGATGTCGGGCTCATCCGTTAAATGCTGTGCACTACAGCCTGTGAACCCAAAGGTTACCGCTGCAAGGAAGAGGATAAGAATGTTCATTGTGTCGCCTCCTACATCCCCATCGCAGCGATCATCTTGATCGCTGCAGGCCCCACAGACACAATAAAGAAACAGGGAAGAAAGCAGACGACCAGCGGAAAAATCATTTTGGTACTTAGTTTGGCCGCATTTTCTTCCGCGACCTGCATCCGGGTTTCACGATATTCTTCTGAATAGATCCGCAAGGAGTCTGCCGTACTCGTTCCAAGCTTCAAGGTTTGATTGATCAAAAGCACCAGCGATTTGATTTCTTGTACACCGGTTCGCTCAATCAGGTTATTCAACGCTTGGGCACGATCAAATCCCCCATGTATCTCTGAGGTTACGAGGCTGAATTCCAAAGACAGGTCGGGATGAATCCCTTTGATTTCCTTGGCCACTCGGACCAATGCAGCATTCAATCCCAATCCGGCTTCGCTACAGACAACCAGAAGATCCAGGGCATCAGGGAGGGCATTTCGAATACGCTTCTGACGATTGGCCACTTGTTTATCGAGTAAGTAACTCGGAAGAATGAGTCCTACACCCGCAGCCATCACGGAATAGAACAACAGTCTTCCTGTAGAAAGATGAGCGAATAGCAACGCATAAAGATTGAGCACCAGCGGCAGGGTGATCATCGCGATAAAACGAATCAGGTAGTAGGTAATGATGTTTGAGGTTGTTCGATAGCCCGCCTGTTTCAAGCGGTTGATCGTATGTTCAAAATCTTTGGATTTTCCGGGAACCAGAAAGCTAGACCGACTCACTACATACATGAGCCAGCGCTGTAAGTCCTCCTTGGAATGCTTGGCTCGTAATTGTCCATGCACCCATGAATCCAAACGTTTTTGGACGTGTCGACGATCGACCCAATAGGGAACAAGATCCCAACTCACCCAAACCATTACGAAGATGATTACAGTGGCCATCAGCACGACGAGCGGGAGAGAACGTGTGAGTTCGAGTAAGAGTGGGGTTTGATCGGTATCCATGGATGACCTCGCCTCAGATCTCGATATTGATGATGGTTCTTAACCAGAGGCCACCTGCCATCATGAGAAGCAGTCCCATCATGATCATCTTCTTTCCAACAGGCTCTGTGACCAGCAGCATGACGTAGTCAGGATTCACAAAGAACACCAGCATGAAGACGATAAACGGCAGCATGGCCAGTACCCAGGCGGACATCCTGGCTTCTGCCGTTAAGGTCTTGATCGTCCGGTGAAAGGTAAACCGTTTGCGAATAATCTGAGAAATCTTGCCGAGTGTTTCTGAGAGATTCCCTCCCGTTTCTCTTTGCAATAGGACGGTGGTCGTAAAGGCCATCAGAGAAACACTCGGAACACGCTCCAATAGGTTGAGAAGTGCACTACGGACTTCAAATCCCGCATTGATCTCATCGCAGACCCAACGAAACTCCTGACCGAGCGGTGCGTCCATTTCGTTGGCCACCAGCGCCATCGTGTCATTGAAGGTATAACCCGCTTTAAGGGCTCTCGTAATCGCATCGAGCGCTTCAGGAAGCTGCTTTTCAAATTCCGCGAGACGCTTGTGGGCGGCCATACGCAGATAGAAATAAGGCAAAAGAAAAATCAGAACGCCAATGCCCCAGGCGATGACAGGCTGAGGGACCATGTCAGTGATGGATCGCGTGACAATGACGGCCAAAACAAATGTCGCAAGAAAGGACCCCTGAATCTTTCGAATACCACTTTTAAGATCACCGCGACTCACGACATTATCGAAGCTTGGAATCCGGAGTATCCATTGGTCGAGCCAGTTGAGATCGGTACGATAGCGTTGTCTTAGTAAATGCACGGAGGTGGGCTCACGGATCTCATAATGATCCATAAAACCTTTGATACGTTGTCGGATACGGTCACGATCTTTGCCTTGATCCCCTCCACGCATCACCAGAAGTGCCGCAAACAAACTGAAAACGGCCATGAATACGATGAGGCTAAACAGGAATGGTGCTTGATCAGGAGTCATCAACGGTGACCTGAATCTGAGGGCAAGTAGGATTCCATAGGAATATGAATGCCACGTAGAGTCAGCTTTTCATGAAATGTAGGAACTACGCCGGTGGAATCAATCTTGCCTGCTACTCGACCTTCAGCATCTACCCCATTTCGCTTGAAGGCAAAAATCTCGGACATACTGATGATGTCCCCTTCCATGCCCACCACCTCCGAAACGCTCATGACCTTACGCTGGCCATCTTCTAGCCTTGAGACCTGAATGATCACATCAATGGCAGAGGCAATTTGCTGACGAACCATACGGATGGGCATATCCACGCCACACATGGCGATCATGCTCTCTAGACGTGCCAGTGCATCTCTAGGAGTATTGGCATGAATGGTAGCTAATGAACCGTCATGACCCGTATTCATGGCTTGGAGCATGTCGAACGCTTCATCTCCGCGTACCTCACCGAGAATGATGCGCTCTGGCCGCATACGCAGCGCGTTTTTCACCAGATCGCGCTGAGTGATAGAGCCACGTCCTTCAACATTCTGTGGGCGAGTCTCAAGGCGCACGACATGGGGCTGTTGCAGTTGTAGTTCGGCTGCATCTTCAATCGTTATGATTCTTTCATCGCTCTGGATATAGCCTGATAGGACGTTCAATAAGGTGGTCTTCCCCGATCCGGTACCTCCTGAGATGAGGACATTCATTCGTGATCGAACAACACCGGCGAGGACATCGGCAATACCCGGAGTTAATGACTCATAACGGACCAGGTCCTTCATTTTTAGGCGGTCAACGGGGAATCGACGGATCGAGACACATGGACCATCTAATGCAAGGGGGGGGATGATGGCATTGAACCGAGATCCATCTTTAAGTCGTGCATCCACCATCGGGGTCGATTCATCAATTCGACGACCCACGTGGGACACGATGCGCTCTATGATCTTGAGAAGATGGGCATCATCTTTGAAGCGGATGGGGGTCAGTACCGTTTTTCCGCGTCGTTCAACGTAGACATGATCATACCCATTGATCATGATGTCGCTCACGGTGGGATCTTCGAGCAAGGGATCGATCGGGCCGAGCCCTAAAATTTCAGATTCTATGTTCTTGCTCAGAACCGATCTCACTTGAGTGTTCAGGGGTGCCTTATACTGATCCAGCAATCTTGAGGTCAGTTGTCTGATCTGCTCCTGTGCCTGTGATGGTTCGATCTGGCTGATGATGGAAAGATCCATCATGTTGAGAATGTCGGCATGCACGCGGTACTGCCATTCGAGTTCCGCCTCATGCAGTGCACCCCAAGCCAGTCGTTCTGCCAATGACCACTCCTTTTCGGGAGCGATCGAGGTAGTCTCAAAAAAATTCGGTTTACTCATGGAATGACTCACTTCCTCGAGAACGGGTAGTGCAGCAGTCGAACGCCCGGTTAACAAACGCTCCTTAAGACTCACGCGGCTAACCTCTTAAAACGATTCCGGAACCACTGAACCCAGGAGTCGTTGCCGGATTCTTCTTCATTTTTAGGGGTGAGATGATCGGAAAGCGCTAAGTAGGCTTTTGAAATACGTCCTTTCGGCGCTTGTTTGAGGATTGGAACGCCAAGATTTGCGGACCTTTTAAAGGCCTGAGGATCAAAGGGAACCTTGGCAATGACTTCAATCGCAAGGGCTTTGTGTATGTCCTGTTCGCTCACCAACTGTTTGGTATCGGCCTGATTAATGACGACTGAAAGTTTCGTAGTGGGAACTTCAAGATCGGATTTCAGGAGATTGGTGAGTTTTAGGCCGAGATTGACACTGCGGACATCCTGTTTCAAGACGAGGACAATGTTCGACGAACGCTCCATGATAAGACTAAATAGCGCATCGACATGACCGGGTAAATCGATAATCAGGACTTCGTAAGCCTGGGCGAGCAGGTTAATCAGTTTGACCAGATCGCCTCGATCAATTTCATCCATGAGTACCAATTGATCGGGCAATATGCCGAGATGATCGACCCCAGATTCGTGCCGTGTGACATAGCCCGCTAAAGCAGTGGGATCCAAGGTATCGATGTTCTCGATGGCTTCCTTGAGGCCCTTATCCGGAGTCAAATCATGGTAGAGGTATTGAGCGCCGAACTGGAGATTAAGATCGAGCAGCAAAGTCGAGCGTGATTGCAAGGTCTCCATGGCGACGGCGAGGCCCGCACAAAGGCTCGAACAGCCAAAGCCTCCTCCAGGACTGACACAGGTGATAATTTGAGCTTCTTCCTTTGTCACTCGCTTTCGTTCATCCAAACTCTTTTGGACCGCCGAGAGCAGTTCCTTATGGGTGAAAGGCCGCATCAAGTGATCGAGTGCGCCTAACTGAAGCGACAATCGAAGGGTTTGAATGGGATCATCTGGCTTGTCACTGATCAGAATCAGTTGATGGGGTCTCTGTGCGGAGTTTGTTCGAACGAGTTGTCGCAGTTCGTTCTCTGGATCTGGCCCCAGGAAATAGAGCACCAGATTGGCCTTACCGGTGAGCGGTATGGTTTGAAACTGATGCGCAAAATTGTCATCCAGTTGGACGATCTCTGATTCCACCTCTTTTAGATTGGATAACAGCGCATTGGCGTGCTCGCATTGTTGCGTATCAAAACTCAGCAGCATGACTTTAAAATTAGCGGTCATGCGCTTAGCCCCAAGTCAGGTGAGGTGAGTGATAGGAGGTTCCGGCATGCAACACGGTAACTAAGGTAGGAACCGCAAGCATAGGAGCAAAAGGAATCACTTCAAGCCATTTTGCTGAAAGCCCTCTGATGAGTATCAAAAACCAGAGGCTGATTAATAAACCCTTGAATAAGACCTCGATGAAGATTTCAGGGCCTAGCCATGCACCGATACCCAAGGCAAGGAGTTCGTCACCCTGCCCTAATGCCCTATGGTGAGAAAGCCATTGAGTGATCTGGTTATACCCTGCAATGGCGACCCACCCCACAACGGCGCCATCCAAAGCGGTGCTGATGCCAATGCCCGATGGTAGGAGACTCGCGCCGAGGCCCGATATCAAAAGTATTTCATTGAGTCGGAGCGGAATCGTGTACGAGCAGAGATCATGGGTACTGATTGTGATCAGTAAGGCACCCAGGAGACAAAAAGCGTATAGAGCGGGGCCGAAACTGAAATAGGGTACGCCCACATAAAACGCCAATCCAAAACCCGTGATTGCGATCAACAGAGAATCTTTCCACCGAAGCCGCTGGATATCGGGCAGTAGCCCGATCCTGAATACACGATCGTTGATGGAAGCGGAATCAGACATGGGTCAAGCTCGTGAGTGAACCATTCAACCACAAACTGGTGACGACTCCAGTAGCGATGGCGCCTGCGTAAGGGATTTGTTGTTTTGCGAGGCCGTCGATCTGAATCATGGGACTCGTGATGATCGAACGTAACCAACGCACCATGAGAAAGGCGATGGCCATCAGGGCGCCGGCGATCATTGAGAGCAGGAAGACCTCAAGAAATGTCCCGCGCGTCAGTGAGAATGCGAGGACCAGATAGAGTTTGATATCACCCCCGCAAATCCAGCGGAAGTGAAAAAAAGGCATCAGTATGAAACTGACGGCTAGCATTTGAAGCAAGGCTTCAAATGTGAGCTCGATGCCTTGCCATTGGACTCTTATCGCCAGGGCAGATAAGAAGAAAATGAGCAGCAGGCTATTCGGAATCCTTCGGGTCGCAAGGTCAGTCAAGCTGGCCATGAGCACCATCAGGAGTGTATTGACGATCAGCAGATGTTCATACTGCATGGTCATGCCTCGGCCGTGCGCCCAGCTTAGAGATTCGATCAAAGATCGGTTGCAGAATCCCTTACCGGGCGCCCGAGCTCCTTGCTCTTAGCCGCCAATGGCCGTGGAGATGTTGCCAATCTTGTTGACAACCGCGTTGCCGAGCGTGGTGAATGCACCGACTGCCGCAGCAGCGATCAGGCCGCCTGCGACGGCGTATTCCACCATAGAAAGACCCTGCTCATCCTTGCTGAGTGCCTTGAACTGGTCGGCAATTGCTTTGAAATAAGAATACATAGTTACCTCACGTTAAACCGTTTTTAGGAGAATCGAAGATGGGTGAGGGTCTGATTCCATCACTCAATCGTTCAATGCAGGGTAACTATAGGTGTGAATACGGATTGAAATCCAATTCAGAAATTGTAAGAAAGATATTTGCCAGATGAATAGATCAGATCAGAGAAAGGTAGATCTAAGCTGCTGATTATAAATGATCCTGTGAGTGAAGGTGTGCATGGCTTTCACGAATATGTCTAAACTCCCGGCTACACAGATCTCTAAACCAACTCACAGCGGGATCGTTCATGAAAGCACGATGCCAGAGTAATTTGGACTTCCAGATCATCTGGGGCATATCGAGCTTGAACACACTCAGGGGATAGTGCTTCGCGAGTTGCCCTGCATAGGATACAGGCAATATCGCGACAAGATCGGTTTCTGCAAGAATGCTTGGAATAACGAGTGAGGTGGGCACTTCGAGTTTGATGTTCTTCTCGATCTTCCGAGTGAGTTCTTGCATTTCCGGAATGTCAGTAGGAATAGTGGAATCACTGACCCACACAAAGGACTCCCTAACGAGAGCATCAAGGCTCGGAGTTGAGGTGATTCTTGGGTGATCTTTAGCGGTAACAATACAAAAATTGAATTCCAGACAAGGTTCTCCCTCAATCATGGGATCCTTGATCATATGTTGAGAGACCGCTAAATCAATCTGTTGCTCGCGTAAGGCGCGAGGGATGTCTTCATGCGAATCCAGTTCTTTGATCACGAGACTTGCGTTGGGGGCTTCTTCCTGAAAACGCCGGTAGAGCGCAGCGCCGACCATGAAACCCTGACCATAACAAAACATGATGTTGAACGTCCGACGGGTTTCAAGGGGGGCGAAATCAGACTTTGAGATGATTTCTCCACGTACCAGATTCAAGGCCTCATGGATCTGAACATAGAGTTCATCCGCACGCGTCGTCGTCTGAATGGTCTTGTTGCCAAAAAACAGTCGATCATCAACGAGGGTTCTCAAACGACTGATGGAATTACTGATGGCGGGCTGACTCATGAACAGGCGTTCTGAAGCTCTCTGCTGACTTCTCTCTTCATACACGGCTTCGAAGACCGTGAGCAAATTCAAATCGAGGCGTCTTAGACTCATGAGTATGGCTTTAATAGCAAAAGAGATCAGATTTCAATCAATAAGCCTAATTCTACAACGCGTGCGGGCGGAATGCGCCAGAACTCCATGGCATTGACGGCATTGACCGCCATTCGGATAAACAATCGCTCGCGCCAGCGCGCCATGCCGTCCCCAGGTGCTGAAATCAGGTTTTCACGAGCCAAGAAAAAGGTCGTCTGGTCAATATCGATCTCAAGTCCAAAATCCTTGCAGGACTTGAGTGCTTCAGGGATATTGGGTTCCTGGTTATACCCATAATAGATACGGACCCGGTAGACGCCCTCCCCAAAGGCGCGGATCTTGAATCGATCTTCTTTTGGGATCCAAGGTTCATCGCGGGTGACGACCGTCATGATGATGGCCCGCTCATGAAGTACCTTATTAATCTCGACATTTTTTTGGAGCGAGATTGGCGCACCAAAGCGGCTGGCCGTGAAATAGATGGCGGTTCCAGGCACGCGTGGAAGCTTGGCCTCTGAGAAATCGGCGAGTAGCGTTTCCAGTGGTTTGGCCCGACTATGAAGCCTACGAATCAAGAGTACCCGCCCTCTTCTCCAGGTTGATAGCAGGGTGTATACGGCGCCTGCTATCGCCAGAGAGACCCATCCGCCTTGTGCAATCTTGGCGGCATTGGCCATGAAGAACAGCATGTCAATGCCCAAGAACCCGCAAAATACGATCCCCACCACAATGGGCGCCTTGCGCCAGATACGCCGGAGGAGTCCAAAGCTCAAAAGGCTCGTTACGACCATCGTACCGGTGACTGCAATCCCATACGTTGCAGCCAATCGAGTGCTTGAACCGAAACCTAATACAATCCCCGCCACCGCGAATGCCAGTAACCAGTTAATCAGAGGCACATAGATCTGGCCGTGTTTACCTGAACTCGTGTGACGAATTCTCAGCCTTGGAAGATAACCCAGTTGTACCGCCTGCCATGCTAGCGAAAAGGCGCCGGTAATCACAGCTTGTGAGGCTACGAGTGTTGCAAAGCTCGCCAGGACGAGCAAAGGAATGAGGCTCCAGTCGGGGCCTAAAAGATAGAAGGGATTCACCGATGCTTCGGGCGTTCTAAGCAGTAACGCACCCTGCCCCAAATAGTTCAGCATCAAGGCTGGAAACACCAGGCCGAACCAGGCGCGACGGATCGGGCTTCGTCCAAAGTGTCCCATATCCGCAAACAGCGCCTCTGCCCCTGTGACCACCAGTATCAAGGCACCCAACACAATGAGAGATTGTGTCTTGGCGACCATCAGGAAATGAAGCCCATATAAGGGATTTAACGCCAATAGGACACTTGGCGTTTTGATGATGCTGGCAATGCCAAGTCCACCGAGCACCACCAGCCACAGGATCATGATGGGGCTAAAAAAGCGCATCATGAAGATAGTGCCGCGTCGTTGGACCAGGAACAGTAGGAACAACAAAAACAAGGCAACCGGAATGACGTATGGCTTTAAACTGGGCTCCACGACTTTAAGGCCTTCAACGGCACTCAGCATCGAAATGGCAGGGGTTATGACCGCATCACCAAAAAAGAGGGCCGTTCCAATGAGCCCGATGTGCGTGAGGATCTTGCGGCGTCTCGAAGGATCCTGTGTGCTTCTCAGGACGAGCGTCATGAGCGCCATGATGCCCCCTTCCCCTTTGTTATCGGCACGCATGAGAAAGAGGCAGTATTTAAGCCCAACCACCAAAGTCAGCGCCCAGAAAACTATGGAGAGTATCCCGAAGACATTATCCGTTGAAGGTGATAACCCCGTGTTTCCAAAGATTACACGCAACGCATAGAGCGGACTTGTGGCGATATCCCCGAAAACAACACCAAAGACGCCAATCAGCAGTGAGCCTGGATGATGGAGTGATGATTTCTTATGATCCATGATTCACGAGGATGAGGTGTCATAGGGCACTAAGCGCGGCATGATCGAAATGAATGCCCGCCCATCCGTATTTCATGAAAGTGCGGATATTGAGATGATCTTGAGCATCGGGATGTTCGAGAACGTCTTTTCGATAGAAATCACCAAAAAGTTGCAGCGTTTCGGATTCACTCAGACCATGCAAACGCGCAAAGGCAAATATCCGACAAGAACCTTCATTGGTACCGGCTTCGTTGACGATGGCATGTTCATTCAAGCCGTTAGTAAAGCGGCTCGGCGTGTATTGATAATGCGCCTGGATGACTTCGATGGTTAGATTGAAACTCACCGGAGTACCGGATTTGATCGATGCGATAAAGGTCTCAAGGGTCATGATTATTTCTTGTTGCGCGTTGCGGAAGGTGTTGGGGACAACAATGGCAAAATGGTGTTGTAGACCTGGTTCATGATGAGGGGCTGGGCGTTGTGATTGGGGTGAATGCCGTCCATTTGCATGTAAGTGGCGACCCCACCTACCCCTTGAAGTAGAAATGGTAACAGAGTGACTTTTGTTTGTTGCGCGACATCGGCATACACTGACTCGAACCGTTCGGCAAAAGCCTTGCCGTAATTCGGTGGGATTTTCATGCCTAGAAGGACACAACGGGTTTTCTGGCGTTCGGCCATTTGAATCATGGCCAGCAGATTGCTCTTCATCTGTTGAGGGGTGAGCCCCCGGAGCCCATCGTTACCCCCGAGTTCAATCAACAGCAGATCGGGATGAAATTCTTCCAGTAAGCCAGGGAGACGATCGAGTCCACCACGGCTTGTGTCTCCGGAGATGCTGGCATTTTCAACGCGGACTTGTTGTCCTGAAAGTTTCGACTGAAGCAGACTCACCCATCCATCCTCCACTCTGTCCAGTCCATAGGCAGCACTGATACTATCGCCCAACACCAATACGGTGGTCGCGGATGCAGGCACCACGGTGGAGACAAGGATGCAAAGTACTAGGACATTGAGATGACGCAAGTTCAACTCCAAGAAACAGGCGTAAGGCATATGATACAGGTCATTGACGTTTATAAGCACGTGATGACGCCAGAGGGGTCACTGTCTATCCTCAAAGGCTTGAACTTCTCAGTCAAACGTGGACACAGTCTGGCGATCCAAGGGGCTTCAGGATCAGGTAAAACCACCCTGCTGGCCTTGATGGCCGGTCTTGATCTTCCTAGTCATGGGGAAATTCTCCTAGAGGGACACTCATTAACACAGATGGATGAATCAGGACGTGCGCGGCTACGCGCACGATCTGTTGGCTTTGTTTTTCAATCCTTTCTTTTGCTGGGACATCTGACAGCTCTTGAGAATGTCATGCTACCGCTTGAACTCAAAGGATCAAGGCAGGCGAAACGGATTGCCAGTGAGTTTCTGACCCATGTGGGCCTCGGTGAGCGGTTGGGTCATTATCCTGCGATGCTCTCGGGAGGTGAACAGCAACGCGTTGCGATCGCTCGGGCATTTGTGCATCAACCGCAGTGTCTTTTTG
>CAYFLM010000011.1:0-30844 GCA_964343925.1 uncultured Methylococcus sp. | reverse complement strand
CGGCGGTAGGGAGTTCTCCATAGATCAGGAGATAGCAGACCTCCATAAACGTGGATTTTTCGCATAAATCCGCGATGTCATAGCCCCGGTAGCGTAAAATCCCACGATCACCGTCAACAAAGGTAATCGCAGATTTGCAAGAACCGGTATTGGCAAAGCCCGGATCAAGGGTGATATGTCCGGACTGTTTTTGCAGCTGGGTGACGTCGATGCCTTTTTCGTTTTCCGTACCCGTGATGACCGGGAGTTCACAGCTAGATCCGATCAATTCTAATTTGGCAGTTTCAGTCATGACGCAAGTTCAAATCTGGGTGGTTACTTTTGGTGCAGTGTATCGACAATCAAGGTCCAGAGGCTAGTCTCATTCGCATGCGATGGATTTACCGTGTTGTATTTTCAGAGCTAAATCAAGGAGGGTTCTGACATGCGAATGGCGATGGGCATCGAATATGATGGCCATGGATTTTCGGGATGGCAGTGGCAGACCGGTAAAAGAACGGTTCAGGCTGTTCTCGAGGAGGCGATCTCCCGGGTTGCTAATGCACCTGTGCGCATTATTGCCGCAGGTCGGACCGATGCCGGTGTGCATGCAACCGGTCAGGTGATTCACTTCGATACATTGACGCACAGGACCCCCTATTCCTGGTTGATGGGATCCAACACCTTCCTCCCTGAAGATGTGCGAGTTACCTGGATTCAGGAAGTGGGCCCCGAATTTCATGCCCGTTACAGTGCGATTGCCCGCTATTATCGGTACGTGATTTTAAATCGCTCAATGCGATCTGCGCTTACCCCCCACCAATTGACCTGGGTCTACCTGCCTCTGGACGCCCATCAAATGCAGGAGGGAGCGAATTTTCTGATAGGGGAGCATGACTTTTCCTCTTTTAGAGCTCAGGGATGTCAATCCAAGAGCCCGAATCGCCAGATGCACTTTATTAAGGTAGCCCGAGAGGGGGATCAAATTCACATTGATCTTTGCGCCAATGCCTTTGTGCATCACATGGTTCGGAATATTGCAGGTGCACTGATTGATGTCGGGTCCGGCAAAAGAAAGCCCGAGTGGATCAGGGAGGTCCTTGAGGCCAAATCAAGAGCCTCTGGCGGTGTAACCGCCCCCCCGGACGGGTTATACTTCTCGGGCGTTTGCTATCCCGAAGATTTGGGTTTGGTACGACATGAGATTTTTAAGGACTTGCCGGCCAATGCACGACGCCATATTCCATCGGAAACCCTCTAAATTTCCCCTGTTTCATGCCCCGAACTCGCGTTAAAATCTGCGGTCTCACTAGGCCTGAGGATGCTCAAGCAGCTGTCCATGCCGGTGTAGATGCTATTGGACTTGTATTTTATCCACCCAGTGCGCGAGCTGTGAATTGGGAGGAAGCGGCACAACTGACTCAGGGGCTTCCCCCTTTTGTGACCGTAGTGGGGCTTTTCGTGGATCCCTTGGGCGAGGAAGTCGAGCGGGTCATTCAAAACACCCGAATTGACCTCTTGCAATTTCACGGGGATGAAAGCGATGGATTTTGTAGCGGCTTTGGAAAGCCCTACATGAAAGCCATCAGAATGAAGTCCGGTCTTGATCTTAGGGTCGAGATCAGCCGTTACCCTGGCTCAAGTGGCATCCTCTTGGATGCCTGGCATCCTGAAGAGCAAGGAGGTACGGGGGAAACGTTTGATTGGAAGAGAGTTCCTGCTGAACTCAAATCCTCAATTGTTCTCGCGGGAGGATTGACGGTTTCCAACGTATCCTTGGCGCTTGCCGAGGTACAGCCCTACGCAGTGGATGTCTCGAGCGGGGTTGAAGAAAAAAAAGGAATCAAGGACGCCGCAAAAATGATGGCGTTCCTAAAAGAGGTCGAAGATTATGACAACAGAATACGACGCGTCTAAACCCTATGATTTGCCGGATGCACGTGGGCACTTTGGTCCCTACGGCGGGGTTTTTATTGCTGAAACCTTGATGGCGCCCATTCAGGAGTTGCAAGAGGCTTACGAGCGCTACATGAAGGATCCTGAGTTTCTAGCGGAGCTCGATCTGGATTTACAGAGTTATGTGGGTCGACCTTCCCCGATCTATCATGCCGAGCGTCTCAGTACTCACTTGGGCGGGGCTCAAATTTATCTCAAGAGGGAAGACCTCAACCACACCGGCGCGCACAAGGTTAATAACACCATTGGGCAGGCCTTGCTGGCGAAAAGAATGGGGAAGACCCGAATCATTGCTGAAACCGGGGCTGGACAGCATGGTGTTGCAACGGCAACCGTTGCTGCGAGATTGGGGCTCGAGTGTGTGGTTTATATGGGAGAAGTCGACGTAGCAAGACAGGCGCCGAATGTGCTCCGGATGAAGCTGCTGGGGGCTACGGTTGTGCCGGTGACCTCTGGGTCAAAAACCCTGAAGGATGCGTTGAATGAGGCCATGCGAGATTGGGTGACCAATGTTGACAATACGTTCTATATCATCGGAACGGTTGCTGGACCGCATCCTTATCCAGCGATGGTTCGGGATTTTCAGTCGGTGATTGGAAGAGAAGCGCGAGACCAGATGCAAAAGGTTGTAGGGTCCTTACCTGATGCGCTGGTTGCTTGTGTAGGGGGTGGATCGAATGCAATTGGGCTCTTCTACCCCTTTATCGATGATGCGCAGGTCAAAATGTATGGCGTTGAAGCGGCGGGTGATGGCATCGAGACCGGACGACACTCTGCACCTTTGAGTGCAGGTCGCCCCGGGGTTTTGCATGGTAATCGAACCTACTTGATGGAGGACGATGATGGGGAAATTATTGAAACCCACTCCATCTCCGCTGGACTTGACTATCCTGGGGTTGGACCGGAGCACGCCTGGCTCAAAGATATTGGTCGAGCCCACTACGTTGCGATTACTGACGACGAAGCGATGCAGGGATTCCATACGCTGACGCGTATGGAGGGCATTATTCCAGCGCTTGAATCCAGTCATGCCATTGCCTATGCGATGAAGCTCGCGCCGACAATGGCTAAAAATCAGACCATCCTTGTGAACCTCTCCGGTAGAGGAGACAAGGATATCAATACCATTGCAGCCAGAGAGGGAATCGTCCTGTGAGTCGTTTAGGGGGAAAATTCGAATCGTTAAAAAAACAGCAGCGGACAGCGCTGATTCCCTTCATCACTGCAGGTGACCCGATCCCTGATTTTACCGTCCCTGCTATGCACGCCATGGTGAAGGCCGGTGCCGATGTCATTGAGTTAGGGGTTCCATTTTCAGATCCGATGGCGGATGGTCCAGTGATTCAAAAGGCCAGTGAGCGCGCTTTGGCACACAAGATGAGCCTCCGTAAGGTCTTGTCGATCGTCAAGGAGTTCAGGCAAACCGATGGTGAGACGCCGGTTGTTTTGATGGGTTACCTCAATCCTATCGAGGCCATGGGTTATGCCGATTTTGTAAGTGCAGCGGCAGAAGTGGGCGTGGACGGTGTCCTGACGGTGGATCTCCCACCTGAAGAATCGGCTGAATTCATCCCTCTGCTTCTGAAATCGTCCATTGATCCCATCTATCTTCTGGCACCCAACAGTACCGAGGAAAGGATTCGCAAGATGGGGCAACTCGGCAGCGGTTATCTCTACTATGTCGCATTGAAAGGCGTAACGGGGGCTGCCAATCTCGATCTAGCGGATGTTTCGAGAAAATTGCAGGAGATTAGGGGATTGACCTCTTTGCCGATCGGCGTCGGTTTTGGTGTTAAGAATGCTGAAACGGCCGCTGCAATTGGTTCTCTTGCCGATGCGGTGGTGGTCGGAAGTGCGTTGGTCAGCAAAATTGAATCCAACACTCAGAATGCCGGTCAGGCTTTGGCTGAGATCGTCGAATTGTTACAATCCATGCGTGCTGCCCTAGACGGAAAAGCATAAGCATTAATTGACGAGGTAACTCCTTGAGCTGGTTCCAGAAACTTGTCCCGACCAAAATCCGTACCGAAGCCTCTACCAAAGGGACTGTTCCGGAAGGCCTTTGGATCAAATGTCCTAACTGTAATGCCATTCTTTACCGCTCCGAAGTGGATCGTAATCAATCGGTTTGTCCGAAGTGCGACCATCACATGCGGGTCAGTGCTAGGAAACGATTACATTCCTTTCTTGATCAGGGAAACCGGTTTGAGATAGCGGAATCGCTGGTTTCTGTCGATGCGCTCAAGTTCAAGGACAGCAAGAAATATAAAGATCGTCTCGTTCAGGCGCAAAAATCCACCGGTGAAAAAGATGCCCTGATTGTTGTTGCAGGAAAGCTCGAGGGCCGTCCCGTGGTGGCTGCAGCCTTCAACTTTGAGTTCATGGGAGGCTCCATGGGTTCAGTAGTGGGTGAACGATTTGTGAGAGGTGTCAACTACGCGATTGAAAACAAAGCACCATTGGTGGTGTTTTGTGCCAGCGGCGGTGCTCGTATGCAGGAATCCCTGTTTTCACTGTTCCAGATGGCTAAGACCAGTGCAGCCTTGGCGGCGTTGGCAGATGCGGGTGTACCCTTCATTTCTGTGATGACAGACCCTACGATGGGCGGTGTATCAGCCAGTCTTGCCATGTTGGGAGATATCAATATTGGTGAACCGGGTGCCCTTATCGGGTTTGCGGGACCTAGAGTTATTGAGCAGACCGTCCGTGAAAAGCTGCCGGAGGGATTCCAGCGGAGCGAATTCCTACTGGAGCACGGTGCATTAGATATGATTGTTGATCGTAGGCAAATGCGCTCAACAATTGCGAATTTGGTCAGCCTGATGATGGCCGAGCATTCACATGAAGCTCAGAAGAAATCCAAGGGTGTAAAATCCTCCGCATCGGATGCGGTTGAGGCACTTCCTTCGCCCGTTTCGACCCCAATAGATTCCAGCGACACACCCTAATTTATCAATGCGTTATGAAACGCTAACCGAATGGTTGGCATGGCAGGAGACGCTGCATCCCCAAGCGATTGACCTTGGGTTGGACCGTGTTAGGCGTGTGGCAGATCGCCTGAAGTTGGATCTTGGGCAGACCTTCACCATTACTGTCGGAGGTACGAACGGGAAGGGTTCCTGTGTCGCGATGCTTGAGACGATTTTTCGCGAAGCCGGATATCGAGTGGGCGCTTACACTTCCCCTCATATTCTGAAGTACAACGAACGGATTGCCGTCTCAGGTCAACCTGTGGATGATGCCAGAATCATCGAGAGTTTCGATAAGATTGATCAGGCAAGGGGGGAGACAACCCTCAGTTTTTTTGAATTCGGTACCCTGGCAGCCCTGGATATTTTCAGGTCTGAATCTTTGGATATTCAAATTCTTGAGGTGGGCCTTGGCGGAAGACTGGATGCCGTCAATATCGTATCGGCAGATATCGCACTTGTTGCCAGCATCGATGTGGATCATCAGGATTGGTTGGGAACGACCCGGGAACTGATTGGGTTAGAGAAGGCGGGTATTTTTAGAAAAGGGCGTCCTGCAGTCGTCGGAGACCCAGATGTTCCTCAATCTGTTTTGGATTTCTCAAAACAGTCTGAAACGCCTTTGAAGTGGGTGGGAAGGGACTTTGATTTCTCCCTCACAGATCATGGGTTATGGACTTGGTCGGATGCTGACGTGGTGATTAAGGACTTGCCTTTGCCATCGATCCCGGGTCAACACCAGTTAATGAATGTTTCCTCGGTACTTGAGGTCGTGAAGCTGGCCCAAAACCGGTTTCCGGTTTCAGAGGCTGAAATTAGAAGAGCGCTTCCCAAGGTAACACTCAAGGGGCGTTATCAGCTGTTTCCCGGGGAAGTCCCTGTTCTATTAGATGTAGCACACAACCCTCAAGCTGTTCGAATGTTATGCCAGTACCTTCGGACTGGGTTAACCTATCAGAAGCTGCATGCCGTTTTCTCGGTGATGCGAGACAAGGATATTACAGAGATCCTTGAAGTGATGAAGAAGGAAGTGGACGTTTGGTATCTTGCACCACTCAAAATGAACCGCGCGGCGCCTCCTGAGGTGCTAGCCGATATGTTGAGTGAGGTTGGAGTCACTTCGGTCCATATGGGTTATGAAGATGTTAAATCGGCAGTAGAGCGCGCAAAACGAAATGCCGTTTCCGGGGATTTAATTCTTGTGTTTGGCTCTTTTTTCTTGGTGTCTGAGTTTTTAGCGACTTGCGCTTAACCTAGGGGTCCTCTCAATGGATGAACAGTTGAAAAAGCGGATGTTGGGCGCTTCCATCATCATTGTCCTTCTTGTCATCATCGTGCCGATGTTTTTTGAAGATAAGAGCAAGCCGCTCTCTGAAGTCAATGCGTTGGCTTTGCCAGAGGCGATGGATGAGAAGGCCGCGGATATACAAAAAACAGCGAGGGACACGGAGGCTCCAGAAGCAACATCCGGTCAACCGGTTGAAAAAAAGACGGTCCTGAAAAAAGGGTATACCGTTGTGCCACTGGATGATACGGCACCCAAGAGCAAAACGGTTTCCAAGGCGGAAACGGCTGAGCCCAATAATTCATCTCTCGAAGGCGCCCCGTCTGCGCAGGAAGTCCTGGAAGCGCCCGCAGAGCCTGTATCATCGGCCCCTCCGTCTTCTAAGCCCGCGGTTGTCTCGAATAGCGTGCCCGTTAAGCCTGCGGCAGTTGCTCCGGCTCGTGTTGCAGAGCCGAATAAGGCCTCTAAATCGCTCGAGGTTCAACCCAAGAAACCGGTGACTCAGGTCGCGGTTGCTCCGGCGCCCGTAGTAGCACCTAAGCCAAAAGCCCCTGTATCTACTCCAGTGGTTACACCTCCTCGTCCACAGGAAGCGGTTGTAGCAAAATCACCCGTGCCAACGCCAGCCAAGGCGCCCACGACACAACCCGTGCCGGCCGCCCCATCAACCTATCTGGTTCAAGCGGGGAGTTTTTCGACGGAAAACAATGCCAAGCTATTGGTCGAAAGGCTGAAAAAGAAGAATCTTCCTGCTCAAATGTCTGTCGCACAGACCGCAAATGGCCCTGTCTATAGAGTCACAGTAGGGCCTAATCTCAACCGCGCAAAGGCTGAGCAAATCCAGAAGGAAATGGCTGAACAGGATGGTGTAAAGGGCATGATTATGCAGGCGCATTAACAATACCCTTGTGCATGCTTCCCCAAATAGAGTTTTTTCAGGATTAGTCGATGCCTCCCTTTAATTGGCTGGACTACATTTTTATAGGCGCGATGGGTCTATCTGGTTTGGTAGGCCTCATGCGAGGCTTAGTCAGGGAAGTGTTTTCCTTGGCCGCATGGGGTGCTGCGATTTGGTGTGGTCTTCATTACGGCGGAGTGGTTGCTAGCGCACTTGAGACGTGGATTCCTTTGCCATCCGCCAGAACGGCTTCAGGATTTGCCGTTGTTTTTATTGTGTCACTCATGCTTGCAGGCATGCTCGGCTATGTTCTAGCCAGGCTGATTGAGAGCACGGGACTCTCAGGCGTTGATCGTCTGGCGGGTCTTCTGTTCGGCATTGCGAGGGGTGTCCTCATCATTACCGTTCTGGTTTTTCTGGCCAAAGAAACGCCTTTTCCAAAAGATCCTTGGTGGCAGGCCTCAAGTCTGGTCCCTCTGTTTCAGTCTTTTGCAATTTGGCTTTCTCAACAAATTCCACCCGGTTATGCGAACCTGTTGAGTTCGAGCGTTATCTCCCATTAGATCAAGGATTTAAGAGTACTATCTATGTGTGGCATTGCAGGTATAGTTTCGAATGATGAGGTGAATCAGGAGCTTTACGAAGCTTTGACGGTTTTACAGCACCGTGGCCAAGATGCAGCAGGCATCGTCACCTGCGAAGGAAATCGTTTTCATCTCAGGAAAGACAGCGGTCTGGTGCGTGATGTTTTTCACACCCGTCATATGCTCAAGCTGAGAGGCAGCATGGGTATTGCGCATGTTCGCTACCCAACCGCCGGTTGCACGAGTTCCGCTGAAGCCCAGCCCTTCTATGTGAACTCCCCCTACGGGATCACTCTGGCGCACAACGGCAATCTCACTAACGCAGAAGCGCTTAAGGAAGAAATCTTTGTGCAGGATCAGCGGCATCTCAATACCGACTCTGATTCTGAAGTATTGCTCAATGTGTTCGCGCATGAGCTCCATGAACTGGGCAAACTCCGTATTGGTGTTGACGACGTCTTTCAAGCCTTAGAAGCGGTGCACCAGAGAATTCGAGGAGCTTACTCCGTTGTTTCGATGATCACCGACTTCGGGATTGTGGCATTCAGGGATCCCAACGGTATTCGTCCCCTGGTTTTTGGTGAAAGGATCACCGAGAAGGGCAAGGACTACATGGTGGCATCCGAGAGTGTTGCGCTCGATGTGTTGGGCTTCAGTCGAATTCGTGACGTTGAGCCCGGTGAGGCGATCCTGATCGAAAAGGATGGCACCTTGCACACACGACAGTGTGTGGAGAAGGCTGAGCTTAAGCCCTGTATCTTTGAGTATGTCTATTTTGCGCGTCCAGATTCCATTCTTGACAATATTTCCGTCTATAAAGCCCGTCGCAGGATGGGAGACAAGCTGGCCGACAAGATTCAGAAGTTGAGGCCAAATCACGATATCGATGTGGTCATTCCGATTCCGGATACCAGTCGAACTTCAGCGCTGCAAGTCGCCAATCGCCTCGGCGTTCGTTACCGTGAAGGATTTATCAAGAATCGATATATCGGTCGTACATTCATCATGCCCGGTCAGCAACTCCGCAAGAAATCCGTGCGGCAGAAACTCAATGCGATTGGCATGGAGTTTGAGGGAAGAAACGTCCTGTTGGTGGATGATTCAATCGTCAGGGGCACGACTTCTGAACAAATTATCCAGATGGCACGCGATGCAGGAGCCAGAAAAGTCTACTTTGCCTCTGCTGCGCCCCCCGTGCGCTATCCCAATGTCTATGGGATTGACATGCCTGCTGCCTCTGAATTGATCGCGCATGATCGAACCGAACGAGAGGTCGAAAAGGCCCTCGGGTGCGACTGGCTGATCTATCAAGATCTTGATGATTTGATCAAGGCGGTGCAGAAGGGGAATCCAGGTATTCGTGAATTTGATACCTCCTGCTTCAATGGTTCGTATGTGACGGGGGATGTCGATCAGGAGTACCTGGAGCGATTAAGTCACCATCGTAATGATGATGCCAAGGCCCAAAGAGAGGCTGGCAGCGGAAGTGTGATTGGACTCCATAATACGGGTTGAAAAAGCATGAATGAGATGGATTGGAGCGAATTTCATACCGAAACGGTAGCGATTCGGGCAGGACAGAAAAGGACCCCAGAGGGTGAGCATTCAGACCCGATCTTCCCCACATCAAGCTATGTGTTCGGAAGTGCCGCGGAGGCGGCTGCACGTTTTTCCGGAAAAGAACCCGGAAATATTTATTCTCGGTTCACAAATCCTACGGTCAGAACCTTTGAAGAGCGCTTGGCTGCGCTTGAGGGAGGTGAGCGCTGTATCGCTGTAGCCTCGGGTATGGCGGCGATCGCAACATTGGGGTTTGGATTACTGAAGGCCGGTGATCATGTCGTGTGTTCTCGAGGTGTCTTTGGAAATACCGTGCTGTTGTTTCAGAATTTTCTGGGCAAATTTGGTGTCGAGACAACGTTTGTCGATCTAACCGACTACGCAAGTTGGCAGGCGGCTCTCAAGCCAGAAACAAAGCTTCTTTTTGTCGAGACGCCTTCAAACCCATTGACTGAAATTGTCGATATACAGAGGCTTTCTGAAATTGCTCATGCGCAGGGCGCGCTATTGGCCGTGGATAATTGTTTTTGTACGCCGGCGCTCCAAAAGCCTCTTGAATTCGGTGCAGATCTGGTGATTCACTCTGCAACGAAGTATCTCGATGGTCAGGGGCGCTGCGTTGGGGGCGCTATCGTCGGGCCTCAGGAACTGCTCGAAAAGCAGATCTATCCCTTTTTAAGAACAGGGGGGCCCTCGATGAGCCCCTTTAACGCTTGGATTTTCCTTAAAGGACTCGAAACCCTGGAGCTTCGCATGCGGGCCCACAGCCAAAATGCCCTTCAACTCGCGACTTGGCTTGAAGCGCAAGCTTGGGTTGAGCGCGTTTACTATCCCGGGCTTGCCTCACATCCACAATATGATTTGGCCCAAAAGCAGCAACGGGCAGGCGGTGGAATAGTCAGCTTTGACGTCAAAGGCGGACGAGAGTCCGCCTGGAAGCTGATTGATTCCACCCAATTGTTGTCCATAACGGCCAATCTGGGCGATGTAAAGACGACAATAACCCATCCTGCAACGACTACGCATGGGCGTCTGACGGACGCGGATCGACTCAAGGCGGGAATTGGTGAAGGCCTGATTCGAATCGCAGTCGGCCTAGAGCATATTGAAGACATCAAGAAAGATCTCAACCGTGGACGGGGAGCCGTTTGATCGGCTCTTATCCACCTCAAGGAAATAAAGAATGAAAGTAACGATTTTTGGATCTGGCTATGTCGGACTGGTCACGGGGGCTTGTCTTGCAGAGGTCGGAAACGATGTGGTGTGCATCGATGTAGACCAAAATAAGATTGATCGCTTGAATCAGGGAGAGATTCCTATTCATGAACCCGGGCTTGATGAAATCATTCGCCGCAATATGGCGGCCCATCGCTTGCGTTTCACCACGGATATCGATTTGGGTGTGGAACATGGTCTGTTCCAGTTTGTTGCCGTCGGTACCCCACCGGATGAAGATGGCTCAGCCGATCTTCAATATGTGATCGCCGTTGCAAAAAGTATTGGGCAACGTCTTAAGGATTACCGGGTCGTCGTTAATAAATCCACGGTTCCTGTGGGTACGGCGGATAAGGTTAAAGATGCAATTGCTGGAGTTTTGAGTGAGAGGGGCGTTTCGATTGAATTCGACGTGGTTTCAAATCCTGAGTTTTTAAAGGAGGGGGCCGCGATTGAAGACTTCATGAAGCCGGATCGTATTGTAGTGGGGACGGATAATCCCAGAACGACCGAGCTTTTAAGAGCGCTCTATGCCCCCTTTAACCGAAACCATGATCGCCTGGTTTGTATGGATATCCGTTCGGCAGAACTTACGAAATATGCTGCGAATGCCATGCTGGCGACCAAAATTAGCTTCATGAATGAACTCGCCAATCTCGCCGAACGTCTCGGGGCGGACATTGAAAAAGTGCGCGTGGGCATTGGCTCTGATCCCAGAATCGGCTACCACTTTATCTATCCCGGCTGTGGTTATGGAGGATCCTGTTTTCCTAAGGATGTTAAGGCGCTCGAGCGTACGGCAAGAGATGTCAATTACCAGGCGGAATTATTACAGGCCGTCGAAAACGTAAACCATCGCCAGAAACTTCGCCTTTTCGAAAAAATCAGTCACTACTTCAAGGGTCATCTGACTGGAAAAACCTTTGCTGTTTGGGGGCTTGCTTTCAAACCGAATACGGATGACATGAGGGAGGCTTCCAGTCGAAGCCTCCTTGACGCTTTATGGTCCCAAGGTGCCAAGGTCAAGGCCTATGATCCTGTGGCTATGGAGGAGGCGGAACGCATTTTTGGATCCAGAGAGGATCTATTGCTCTGTGAATCACCCGAGGAAGCGCTCATTGGGGCTGATGCCTTGGTTATTGTCACGGAATGGAATGTCTTCAGAAGCCCTGATTTTGAATACATACGGGCTCAGCTTTCGCATCCCGCTATCTTTGACGGTCGTAACCTCTATGATCCTGCGCACATGAAACAGGAAGGGTTTCATTACTCTGCAATTGGTCGTGGGGAGTCTTGCGACTGATAGGGTAATCAATCCGTGAGAAGACAGAAAACAGAGCTCAGTGAGCATTTTTTAGCCGAATGGTCCTCAAGAAGAAAGAGGGGTAAGCGACACTTTGTGCTCTATCACGGCGTGATGCTCTGGGGCGGGTTCATGTTGTTTTTTAGTCTTGGCGTATTTCACTACGCGCATTACGGATCCATGTTTAGCATGGAAGGGCTTTGGTGGATGCGCTGGCTTGTTGGCGCCCTGATTTGGTCCTATGTGGGATTCTTGTATGGTCGCTCTCAGTGGTCGAGGAACGAGCAGCTCTTCAAGCAATATCAGTCGGTTAATGCCTCAGAAAAGCATTTTGACGCCTGAAGATCAAGCTGAAGGAGTGAGCGATTCTTGCTCGAGGTCTGGATAGAGGGCACGGTAAACCCATCCTGCTAAATAAGCCCCCGCCAGCGGGGCGAACCAGAAAACCCACAACTCCGTAAGGGCCCATCCCCCCGCAATTATTGCAGGACCCGTGCTCCGGGCCGGATTTACTGAGAGGTTGGTAATCGGAAGGCCTACGAGGTGTATGGCCACGAGACCCAATCCAATGGCCAGCGGCGCAAGATTCCTAGAGGCCATGTGATCTGTGGATCCCAGTGCGATCAGTGACAGAATGAACGTCAATAGGATCTCAATGCTGAGCGCCGGAAGCAGGCCAAATTGTCCAGGAGAATGTTCTCCATATCCGGTTAGGGTCAGACTAAAGGAGAGTGCTGGATCACCGGCCTTACCGCTCGCGATCAGGTAAAGAAACCCAGCGGCTAGCAGCGCTCCGAGACACTGTCCGATCCAGTAGTAGGGTATTTCCTTGAGGGGGAAACGTCCCGATTTCCAGAAGGCTAGCGTGAGCGCTGGGTTGAAATGGGCGCCTGAAAGGGGGCCTAGGGTGTAACCCATGACAGTGACGCTGACCCCAAAGGCCAGAGCGACGTTGAGGAGTGGAGGTGCAGCATTTGAGAGCCCGCTCTCGATCAAAGCCGTTCCGCAACCCAAGGAAACAAGACAGAAAGTGCCGATCAGTTCGGCGGTAACACGTTTTAATAAGCTCATTCGGGATCACCCTTTATTTCGAAATTGTTGACCCACTGTTTTCTCGAATAGTGCCGATGGTAAGTTATTCGAGCATGAACGGGCTCGCCGTTCAAGCGGCAAGGAGGGGTCAGGATTGCCCGAAAGCCCCCGCCAACCGGGATATTAGAAGTTTAGGAGGGGCGAGCAATATGTTACATTTCCGCGTAATGCCTCGGAGACGGATTTCAGGCTGCGGCTCAAATGCTTGAGTAGCCTCTCCGAATCAATGGAACAATCCGATTGGGCTTGTCTTATAATCCACGCCCAATGGTCTTATGGCTTTACCACATCCAGGGAACCTTGAATTTATGGCGGTAGGCAGCAATACGAATTTAGCGCAGTTCGTCACCAAAATGGGTGACACCGATCCTGAGGAGACCCGGGAGTGGCTTGAAGCCCTTCAGGCGATCATCAACAACGAGGGTGTCGAGAGAGCCCACTTCATCATCGAGAGTCTAGTGGATCAGGCTCGTCGTGCCGGGGCCAATCTCCCCTACAAGGCGAATACTGCCTACATCAACACCATACCCTCCCATCTCGAGGCCAGAATTCCCGGCAACGCGGATCTTGAAAGCAGAATCCGAAGCTACATTCGCTGGAATGCCATGGCCATGGTCGTAAGGGCCAATCGTAAATCGACCGAGTATGGCGGGCACATCGCAAGCTTTGCTTCAGCGGCGACCCTTTACGATGTGGGCTTCAATCATTTTTTCAGGGCGCCCAGTAAAGATTTTGGTGGCGATCTCATTTATTACCAGGGTCATGCTGCGCCGGGCATTTATGCGCGTGCCTTTCTGGAAGGCCGCTTGAGCGAAGAACAGTTAGATCACTTTCGTGCGGAAATTGAGGGCGAGGGTAAGGGATTAAGTTCATACCCCCATCCTTGGCTAATGCCTGATTTTTGGCAATTCCCAACTGTATCTATGGGGCTTGGACCCATCATGGCCATCTATCAGGCCAGATTCATGAAGTATCTTGAGGATCGCAGTATCCTCCGCACCGGTGGTCGGAAGATCTGGTGCTTTTGTGGTGACGGCGAAATGGATGAGCCTGAATCCAAGGGCGCTATTGGCCTTGCGGGTCGCGAAAAGCTCGACAATCTGGTCTTTGTGATCAACTGCAATCTCCAGCGTCTGGATGGACCTGTGCGTGGAGACGGCAAGATCATTCAGGAACTTGAGGCGGAATTTAGAGGGGCTGGATGGAATGTCATCAAGGTCATCTGGGGATCGTATTGGGATCCTTTACTCGCGAAAGACCACAAAGGCCTTCTGAAAAAGCGGATGGAAGAGGCTGTTGACGGCGAATACCAGGCGTATAAGGCCAAGGGCGGCGCCTACACCCGTGAACATTTCTTTGGTAAATATCCAGAATTGGCGGAAATGGTCGCCAATATGAGTGATGAGGATATTTGGCGTCTTAACCGCGGTGGTTTGGATGCGCATAAGGTTTATGCAGCCTATCATGCAGCGTCCAATCACCATGGCCAGCCAACGGTGATTCTGGCTAAAACCGTCAAAGGATACGGCATGGGCCCGGTTGGCGAGGGCAAGATGGCCACCCATCAGCAGAAAAAGATGGATGATGCGTCGGTCAAGGGCTTCAGAGACCGTTTCAAGATCCCAATCCCTGACGATAAGATTTCCGAGGTTCCATACTATCGGCCCCCTGAAGATAGTGTCGAAATGACCTACATGAGGGAGCGTCGGACTCAGCTTGGAGGGTCTTTGCCGCAAAGGCGACTAGATGCACCCCACATTCAGGTTCCGGGTCTTGAGGTCTTTGAAGGCCTTCTCAAGAGCAGTGAAGACCGGGACATGTCCACGACGATGGCATTTGTCAGAATCCTGACCTTGTTGCTCCGTGATAACAAAATTGGCCGTTACGTGGTTCCCATCGTTCCTGATGAAGCCAGAACATTCGGTATGGACAGTCTGTTCCGTCAGTACCGGATCTATTCATCCGTTGGGCAGTTGTACGAGCCTGAAGATTCCGCCAGCGTAATGTATTACCGCGAGGATAAGTCAGGACAGATTCTGGAGGAGGGGATTAACGAATCCGGATCGATGTGTTCCTGGATTGCTGCGGGCACCGCCTACAGTAATCACAACGTGCATATGATCCCGTTCTATATCTACTATTCGATGTTCGGATTCCAGCGCGTCGGTGATCTGATGTGGGCCGCGGGTGACATGAGAGCCAAGGGCTTTCTGATCGGGGGTACTGCAGGTCGCACGACACTGGCTGGCGAAGGCTTGCAGCATCAGGACGGACATAGTCTGCTCTCCATGTCTCAGATTCCGAATTGTGTCTCCTACGATCCCTGCTACGCCTACGAGCTCGCTGTCATTGTTCAAGACGGACTCCGTAGGATGTATCAAGAGGGTGAGCAAGTGTTCTATTACCTCACGGTGATGAATGAAAACTATGCGCACCCTGAAATGCCTAAGGGCGTTGAGGAAGGCATCATCAAGGGGATGTACAAAATCCGTGATGTCGGCAGCAAGGCTCAGATTCAATTGCTTGGCAGTGGCACCATTCTTCGGGAAACCATTGCTGCTGCGGATATCTTGAGAGATGAGTACAAGATTGAGGCGGATATCTGGAGCGTAACCAGTTTCAATGAGTTACGCCGTGATGGAATCCATCAGGAGCGCTGGAATATGTTGCATCCTGACGAACCCCGCCGACTCAGCTATGTGGAAGCGCAGCTGGCCAAGACCAAGGGTCCGGTTCTTGCGGCTTCCGACTATATGCGCATTGTTGCAGACCAAATTCGCCCCTATGTTCCAAGAACTTACAGCGTTCTTGGTACCGATGGCTTTGGTCGCAGTGATCGTCGTTCTGAGCTGAGACGATTCTTTGAGGTTGATCAGAACTACATCGTCGTTGCCGCCTTAAAAGCGCTGGCCGACGAAGGTGTGATTCAGGCCAAGGTCGTCAAGCAGGCCATTAAAAAGTTGGGCATCGATCCCGAAAAGCCCAACCCACTCACGGTTTAAGGAAATTCCATGGCAGTGAAAGAGGTACTTGTTCCGGATATCGGAGATTTCAAGGATATTGAGGTCATCGAGGTTCTGGTTAAACCCGGTGATGTGATCAATACGGATGACTCACTCATTACGCTTGAAAGCGACAAGGCTGCGATGGAAGTACCGGCCCCCTTTTCAGGGGTTGTGAAATCGGTGAAGGTCAAGCCGGGCGATCGGGTCAGCCTGGGTTCTCTGATCCTGAATCTTGAGGTGGAGGAAGCGAAAGTTGCGACCCCTGAAAAGGTTCAAGAGACCGCAAAACCCTTGGAAGTTTCTCAGCCGGTCCCTGAAGCTCAGCCACCTGCGGCTATACCCGAGGTGAGCGCACCTCAGAGTAGTGGCGAGCCTTCGGTTCAAGAATTGTATGTGCCTGATATCGGTGACTATAAGGATATCGAAGTGATCGAAGTCCTGGTGAAGCCAGGCGATGAGGTTAGCGCGGATGATTCTCTGATCACACTTGAAAGTGATAAGGCCGCGATGGAGGTGCCATCGCCTCTCTCCGGAATCATCAAGTCCGTGAACCTCAAGACGGGTGATCGGGTAAGCAAGGGGGCGGTGATTGCCCTGATAGAAACGAGAACGGGTGCGGCTCTGGCTGCCAAAGCCCCCGTGACTTCTGCCCAAGAGTCTCCTGCGAGTGCGCCAGCACCAGCTCCCGCTCAGACAGCGGCTGCTCCCAGTTCGGCGGAGGCCGCACCTCTTGATGGGGGTCTTTCGCACGCAAGTCCCGGTATTCGTCGACTTGCGCGAGAACTCGGCGTCAATTTAGCGAAGGTTCGTGGAACGGGACCCAAAAACCGTATCCTCAAAGAAGATGTTCAACAGTTTGTCAAAGCGGCGCTGGCTCAAATGGAAAAGCCAGCGGCTTCTAATGGGGGCTTTGGGTTTCCTCCCCTCCCTGAAGTTGATTTCAGTAAATACGGTCCGATCGAAGAACTTCCCTTGACCCGTATTCAGAAATTGTCAGGGCCCAATCTCCATCGCAACTGGGTGAGTATTCCTCACATTACCCAATATGATGATGCTGACATTACGGATCTAGAGGCTTTCAGGGTGTCGCTGAAGAGCGAAGCTGAAAAGCGCGGCGTTAAGCTCTCCTTTCTGCCGTTCGTACTAAAAGCCGTGGCCGCTAGCCTCAAGGCATTCCCAACGTTTAACGCATCGCTTTCACCTAATGGTGAAACCCTCATCCTAAAGCACTATGTTCATATTGGTGTTGCGGTAGATACGCCTGAGGGATTGGTGGTGCCTGTGATTCGTGACGTCGATCAGAAGAGTCTTTTTGACTTGGCACAGGAGTTAGCCGAGCTGAGCCAAAAGGCCAGGGGTAAGAAATTACGAAGCCAGGATCTTGAGGGAGGGTGTTTCAGTATCTCGAGCCTGGGTGGCATAGGAGGTACTGCCTTTACGCCCATTATCAATGCTCCTCAGGTCGCCATCCTGGGGCTTTCAAAGAATCAGATGAAGCCCGTCTATCAGAATGGTCAGTTTGTTCCAAGGCTTATGCTTCCACTCTCACTCTCGTACGATCATCGTGTGATTGATGGTGCGGAGGCGGCTAGATTTATCGTCCACTTGAGTCGAGTGCTTTCGGATTTAAGACGCGTTCTGCTCTAGGTCTGGATGCATTCAATCGATTTTTTTGCAGGGTCATCTGTTCATGAGTGATAACGCACAACTACACGCTGAGGTTTTGGTTCTGGGCGGCGGGCCTGGGGGTTATACCGCAGCTTTTAGGGCGGCAGATCTCGGCAAGAAAGTGACCTTGGTCGAGCGTTTTCCAACCTTAGGTGGGGTTTGTCTCAATGTGGGATGCATTCCCTCTAAAGCCCTGCTTCATACCGCTCAGATTATTCACGAGGCGGAGGAAATTGGATCTGCCGGTGTCACATTTGCGCATCCTGAAATTGACTTAGGCAAAGTCCGCGATCACAAAAACCGTGTCGTCAAAACCTTGACGATGGGACTGGCATCGATTGCCAAGCAGCGTGACGTCAGTGTTGTTGAAGGCACCGCAGAGTTTTTAGACTCCAGTACCGTAACGGTGAAACGCAGTGATGGAGGAACCACCTCGATTCGTTTTGATGACTGCATCATCGCCGTGGGCTCCCAGCCGGTCAAAATCCCAACGTTCCCGAATGACGATCCAAGATTGATTGATTCGACAGGCGCTCTGGAACTTCAGGATGTGCCTAAGCGCATGCTGATCATTGGTGGTGGAATCATTGGGCTGGAAATGGCGACGGTCTATCATGCCCTAGGGGCATCGATCACGGTCGTTGAGTTAATGGATCAGCTGATTCCGGGGTGTGATGCAGATCTTGTTAAGCCGCTCCATCAGAGAATCAAAAAGTGGTATGACAATATCTACCTCAAGACAAAGGTGACGGGTATTGAACCGACGGCTGAGGGACTTAAAGTGCTGTTCGAAGGTGAGGAGGCCCCGGCCCATGAAGTCTTCGATCGGGTTCTGGTTGCCGTCGGGAGAAGGCCTAATGGACATTTGATAGGTGCCGATAAGGCGGGTATTGAGGTCAATGAACGCGGATTTATCCCGGTTGATAAAACCCAAAGAACCAATGTTCCTCATATCTACGCCATTGGAGATGTTGTCGGTAACCCGATGCTTGCGCACAAAGCAACCCATGAGGGCAAAGTTGCGGCCGAGGTTATTGCTGGACACAAGTCTGCCTTTCAGGCGCTCACTATTCCCTCAGTGGCATATACGGATCCAGAACTCGCTTGGATGGGTTTGACTGAAACTCAAGCCAAGGCCGATGGGGTGGATTTTGAAAAGGCGGTTTTCCCATGGGCCGCGAGTGGCCGAGCATTAGGCATCGGACGCCGCGAGGGATTGACCAAATTAATTGTGGATAAAGCGACGAAGCGGATTCTGGGCGCAGGTATCGTAGGTCCCAACGCGGGTGAGCTCATTGCTGAAGCTGTCCTCGCGCTAGAAATGGGTGCGGATGCTGAAGATATCGGATTGACGATTCATCCTCATCCAACGCTCTCTGAGACGTTTGCCTTTGCGGCGGAAATGATCGAAGGGACGATTACCGATCTCTATATCAAAAAGTCCTAATTGGACTTGGGCCCTTAAAACTTCCCCGGGGCTTTTTCTCATCACCGGTCGAGTCTCCCAATAGGGGGGCTTTACCGTACGCTCAGATTTTAAAATTAAACACCCAATCTGTTGGCCGCTTTGTTGGGGATGCTGGCTATCCGATTTTTCCGATCCGGTGCATAATAGTTTCGATGCGGATTCACTCAATCCGCTTCGTTGAGCCGATAGCTAGAGCGTCTTGGTTTCCTTGGAGAAGGTGGCCGATCATGCTCATATCAACAAGCTAGGACGGCTTCACATCCTGTAAAAGAATAAAAAAATAGGGATGATCGAGCATGTTTTGCAGGGCAATTGCAGCGCGTCATTTTAAAGGTCTAGAACACCAATCGTTGAGAGGCGTCCTAGGGCTCCTTTTCCCATTAGTTCTCCTTTTTGTCCCTCTGGATGGGTTGGCGCACGAGCGTTGGATTCTTACCGATGCCCAAATCCATGAGTGGATCTCGAAGCCGCCTCCCGCATTATGGAAAGAGTGGACCTGGCTCAATGCCACCATGGTGTCTGGCTTTCTGGTTTTTGCAGCCGGTTGGATCTGGTTGGGGTTTACCGGAGCCAGAGAATTGTTTCCGGATCTTCAGGCCCGCTTGGGATCCTATGGGGAAATTGTCGCGCCTATCATTCGATTTTGTCTGGCGTGGATTTTAATCTCTTCTGCATTTGGTCTCGAGCCCCGCTATGGGGTCATGCCCATGACCTCGCCGACGCTGTTTGCGCCTGATCTTGAATTGAGTCAGAGCTTTCCAGCCATGCCTTGGCTACGCTGGGTAGAGTTCATTCTAGGGGTAGGTTTTCTTCTGGGAACATATGTCAGAGTCCTGGCGGCAGTTCTGCTGTTTCTGATTCTCATTGGCACGCTGACCTACCAATCCCTGATCTACGCTTATGCGGGTGCGCTGATAGGCGTTTCCATTTATCTCCTCTATCAAGGTCCCGGGCGTTTCTTCTTGCCCCTTCCCATTCATCCTGCGTTTATTGACTGGCGTAATCGTCTTGAGGCTTTCCCCAGAGCCAGAGCTCAGGCCATCATGCGACTTTTAACGGGAATTAATATTTTCTACTTGGCGGTTGCATACAAATTACTGCAGCCCAATTTGTGTATTGGTATTTTGACCCTTCACGACATCCATCTCATGGGGCTTCCACCCGATGTGGCAACCTTGCTGATGACGCTTGTCGAAGTGACTTCAGGGATTTTGATCATCGTTGGAGTCCTGTTGAGGCCCTTGGCCTTGTTTTTCCTTGGAGCGTTCCTGATGTTCGCAGCCATGCTCCCGGAAAGTTTTATGTCGCATGCCCTGTTCTACAGTGTCATGTTTTCCTTTCTTTTTAACAGTGCAGGTCATTTTGCTATGCCTGAAGCCAAAGACAAAAAAGCCCGTATTCTGATCCTTGGGGGGACCGTCGGGGGTATCCATGCGGCCATGAAAGTTGAGCGACTGATTGGTCAATTTAGTCAGGTCGAAATTGTCTTGGTCTCGGAGCAGCCGAACATTCTCTTTTACCCGCTGCTGCCCGAAGTCATCGGTGGCTCAATGCAACCTGGGAATGCCGTCAATCCCATCCGGAGAATTGTTCAGCATACTCAGGTGATCTTGGGGGCAGTGCTCTCGGTCGACTCGAAGAAACGTAAGGTCTTTGTCCAAACAGCGGATGATCGGCAGAGGGAAATCCCTTATGACGAATTGATTTTGGCTCAATTCATGGTGCCCAATCTCAATCGATATCCGGGTTTAATGGCTCACGCTTCCCCGATCAATTCCGTGGGTGATGCGCTGCATATTCGTAAGCTGATCATGAACCGGGTCGAAATGGCAGAACTTGAAGAGGACGCTGATCGGAAATCCAGACTTTTGACTTTTGCCGTTGTTGGCTCAGGGCAGAGAGCGTGCGGCACAGCTGAAGAAATTGCAGCCATGTTGACGACCGCAAAGAGCTCCTACGCGGTCCTCGAGGAGCATGGCTGGACTGTTAATTTGTACGAGGATATTAAGGTTCCTTTCAGTGATTTTGAGGCGGACATTCGCCCAAGAGTTGAGCGCTTGCTAAGTGATGCGGGGGTAACGATAGAAAAGGATCGGGAAATGGCCGCAGTCACAGAGGAAGGGATTGTATTTACCAATGGTGATAGAGCGCCGGCGAGTCTCGTGGTCAACAGTTGTTTCACCATGCCTACGCTTCAGGTCGATGGCCTTACGCTGAGTTGGCCATTGGAAACCGACGAGACGCTGAAGGTTCAACATCTTGATCATGTTTGGAATGCCTTCCCTCCCTCGGGCATGAATCAGGGTAGAGGAGGGTTCAGGCGCTACACGACTACCTCGGATTGGATGGACTTAGGTCAGCATGCGGGCGGTAATGCTTGGGCTGCAAGTCAGGGTTATGCACCTCAACGATTCAGTTTCAAGCACCGTTGGGTTATGGCCTTCAATATGGGTCGACATTCGGTTGCACGGTTAATGGGTGTTCTGGTGTCAGGCTTGCCGGCTTGGTTTTTCTCCCGCATGACGAATCTTGCAACCATGCCAGGGTTGGAGCGCAACCTAAGAATTCTGATTGACTGGACACTCGATGTGCCGTTCCGTGCGGATATTGCCGTTCTGGCTCCAGAGACCTCACGTCGTCTCCAAACGCTTCATTATGAGACCGGGGATATTGTGATCAATCAGGGCGATGATGCAGATACCGCCTATGTGGTGAGAAGTGGAACTTTGGAAGTCATTCGAGACCGCAAGAAGATAGGGATCTTGAAGGAGGGTGATATCTTTGGGGAGGTCGCTCTGGTTCAGGGAGGGCGTCGGACGGCAACGGTCAAATGTCTATCGCCATGTGAACTTACCGTGTTCGCAAGGGAGGACTTTGATGCACTCTCATTCGGTTCCAGTAATCTTGCGCATGCCATTCGGCAACAGGCGGCCGATCGCGCGAAGGGACAGGTTTAAAACGTTCAATCTTTGCCCGGGAACTTAACACGTACATCGGGCTCTCATAGTGGTTAAGCGAAGGATCGCAAAGAACTAATCAGGGAACGTCAGCCTTGAAGAGAAACGGGTCATAACCCGTCAGCAGCTGAGGTTAAACATCATGAAACGCATCATGTACATCAGTACAACCACGCGTAAGCTAAGCAATGAAGAAGTTGACGAGATCGGGAGAAAATCGGTAGTCAACAACGCTAGAGATCATGTAACAGGTGTTCTTTTATCGGCCCACGAATTCTTCTTCCAGATCCTGGAAGGGGAGGCCAAGGACGTAGATCGAGTTCTGGATCGTATTCGTTCTGACAGTCGACACCATGACATTCTGATTCTCAAGGCGGAACATGACATCAGTGAGCGTTTTTTCTCTCATTGGTCAATGAAAACGGTCCGTCTGGATGGGACCGGGGATCTTCTCATGGAGGCCATTCGGATCATGCTGGGTAACATTACGGAGTCCCATCGCATTATTGAACGCTATACCCAACCAGCAGTTCTTGAGTTCATGACTCAGGGCATCAATCCACTCGATGTGCCAGTCAAGAAAAAAGAGGCGGTCATTCTGTTTGGTGACATCGTGGCCTTCTCTTACTTCTCCAGCCTTTATCCTGTAGAGGAAGTAGCTGATCTGGTGAATTTATTCCTGGAGGTTACGTCCAAAATCATCGTGGATGCAGGCGGCCAGGTTACAAAATACGTAGGTGACTGCATCGTTGCTCATTTTTCTGAGGAGGGTGCGGACCAGGCGATCAGAGCGTCGTTGGAGATCCTTGAGGCCGTTAAGGGGCTCAGACATTCGGCCTCTCAATGCAGGTTACAAAGCTTTCTCTATTGCGGGATCGGTATCAGTAAGGGTTCTGTGATTGAGGGCAATATTGGCTCTTCTATCAAGATGGATTACACCGTGTTGGGGGATATTGTGAATCTGGCTTCACGTCTCGAAGCGCTGACCCGAGATGTGGGTAAAGCCCTGACGCTCAGTGAACCCGTGATCTCAGCCTCAAAAGAAGGGTGGGCGTTTATCAAGGCGGGTGAGTTTCATCTCAAGGGACAAGTGGATGCTCAGCCGATTTACAGTATCAATAGCGAGGTTGTCGATGATTTTCCTGGGTACGAGGAGATTCTTGCGCGATCATCTGCAGTGTGTGAGTTAGATTTACCTGAACCCAATCCTGTTAACTCCAAAGACGCAAAGGGAGAAGACAAGTGACGCCTAAGCCTTGGCTTTTGATTTCAAATGATGCGGTACTCACGAAGCGTCTGACACAGGGATCGCAACCGGTTGCTCCCTTCAAAATCATTGCGGCATCGGATTTTGAGCCTGATGAAGAAGTGTGGGCTAAGGATAGGATCGCCGGCGTTTTGGTTGATGAGGGTGGCAACCGAGAGGAAGCCCTTAAAAAGCTACATGCAATTTCAAACCATGTGGGCCAGAAAGCCTTTCCAAGAATTGGATTGAATGGGCAGGTTTCAGCCGCTTCCATTCAATCGATGTTTGAGGCGGGTGCTACCGAAGTGATACCCCGAAATTGGGGACCCCAAAAAATGGTGCGAGCGATTCAATCTTCGGATCGGTTCGATCTCTACTTCTGGGGCGTCAGGGGGACCTTGCCGGTCAGCGGGAGGAACACCCTGAAATATGGTGGCTGTACTTCCTCCATCAGTCTGAGAATAGGCCTTGATCGTCACTTCATTTTTGATGCGGGGACCGGTCTTCGTAATTTGTCGCGTCATCTGATGGTGAATGAGTCCGGGCAATTTAACGGCCGGCTGTTTATCACGCACCCGCATTGGGATCATCTTAACTGCATTCCCTTTTTCGAACCCTTGTATCAGGAGGGTAATCACATCTATCTCATGGGGCCTCCCCATGAAGGTCACTCTTTCAGATCACTGCTGGAAGGGCAGATGAACGGAATCTATTTCCCCATTCATCCGGATCGATTTCGGGCGGATGTTCACTATCGGGATATTCGCGAGGGGACCTACCATTTAGACGGTGTTTTAGTCAGGGCTTTTCGCCTGGATCATCCTGGCTGCTGTCTCGGTTACCGGGTGGACTATGCGGGTTCCTCGATCGCTTATATTACGGACAATGAGTTGCGTGACGGGGACAGGGATCAGGGTAAATGGGATGAGCTCGTAGAGTTTATTCGCGATGTGGATGTATTGATTCACGATACCTCCTATTTTGATCATGAATACGAATCAAGACTGCATTGGGGGCATTCCTCTATTAGTCAGGTTGTCGAGCTTGCGGCGGCTGCTTCGGTACAGAAATTATTTCTCTTCCACCACGATCCGGAACACACCGATACCGACATTGATGCCAAGCTCATCGAAGCTCAGTCCGTTATTGAAAGCCAAAAATTCAAGCTGGACTGTCTCAATGCCCGGCAGGGCGAAATATGGGATCTTCGCTCAGGGCTGTGTCGAGGTAAGGTGAAGCCTGCGGCTTCGAGGACAAAAAGGGCTTAATCTGACAAGCTCTGTATGCGCTGTCTCCAAGGCGCTACTTGCGTAAGTAGCATCATGCCGGGTGCGGCTGCCGCAAAGCAAAACCAGAAAAATCCCTCCCACCCTAAGGCCGGGAGGTGAAACAATTGAATTCCACCGATGACCAAGTCACCTCCTTCCACTAGAAAGCCGGTGATGGAGTTAGCCAAGGTTCTCGGTGTTGCAGCGAGACTGGTGAAAAGCGCAAACTGCGTCGCAGCATAGAGTGGATGGGTTGCATTGGCGGTATAGGCCACAAAAGCGGCCGTGCCAAGGCCCACGCCAAAAGCTTCCGCTCCGATCACCGACCCCAAACCAAGAAGCGTATGCGGTTGAACTGCGAGCCACGCAAAACCCAAAATGACTAGCGCCTGCAGTACACCAAAGATCCATAGCGCCTTGTTGAGGCCTATTTTGACCATCCAGATTCCGCCCAGAATTCCGCCAATCACATTGGGCCAAAGCCCTGCGTTTTTTGCAATGAGGCCGATTTCCGTTTTGCTGTAACCCATATCGAGATAGAAGGGGGTTGCAAGGGAAATGGCCATGCTGTCCCCGAGTTTGTAAAAGAAGATGAAAGCCAGCACGCTGACTGCCTGTTTGATTCCCTTGCGGTGAATGAATTCCAGAAAGGGCTCTATGATGGCTGCTCTGAGGGTTCTTGGTGCGCCATGCGCCCGGTCGGGCTCCTTGATGAGGAGGGTCATGATCAGCCCGGGGAGCATAAACAGAGCCGTGATCCCATACACCATGGTCCATGAGAGGTGATCGGCCAGAATCAGCGATAGGGATCCCGGAACCAATCCTGCGATCTTGTAGGCATTTACGTGAACGACGTTGCCGAGGCCCTGCTCTTCATCATTGAGGAGTTCGCGGCGAAAAGCATCAATCGCAATATCTTGGGTAGCGGAAAAAAAGGCCACACAGAGCGCGAGGGTGCAGATGGAGGCAAGATCTGCCTTGGGTTGAAGCCAGCCAAAGAGGGGCAGTAACCCGATAAGGAAGATCTGACTGGCCAGCATCCAGCTGCGTCTACGTCCAAGACTGAATCCATATCGGTCACACAGAGGTGCCCAGGCAAACTTCCAGATGTAGGGAATTTGAACCAATGCCATGAGGCCAATCGACTTTAAATCCACGCCACCCTCTCTCAGCCAGGCAGAGACCAGACTGATCAGAACATAGAGGGGGAGACCTGATGAAAAGCCTGTCAGGATGCAGAGCCAGATTCTTTTGTTGAACAGGGATTCAGATGGGGTGTGAGTAGTCATAATCAAAAATCAGGGGGGCGTGGTCTGAAAACCGCTCATCACGGTAGATGTGAGTTGAGCGAAGGGTATTGACCAGATTCTGAGAAATGATCTGGTAATCAATCCTCCAGCCAACGTTTTTGGCCCAAGCCTGGCCCCGATTGGACCACCAGGTGTATTCGTCAGGATTTGGGTTGAGAACCCGGAACGCATCCACCCAGCCATCTTGATCGAATAGGGCATCCAACCAAGCACGCTCCTCAGGAAGGAATCCGGAATTCTTTTGGTTGGATTTCCAGTTTTTAAGATCAATGGGTTTATGAGCGATATTCCAGTCACCACAGAAGATGTATTGACGTCCTGACTTTCGGCATTCCTCCAAAAAGGGTCTGAATCGCTCCATGAAACTGAATTTGATGGTCTGCCGGGTTTCACTGGAGGATCCGGATGGCAGGTAGAGCGAGACCACGCTCAAGGAGCCGAAACGACATTCGAGATACCGACCCTCAGCATCCATATCGGCCCATCCGATACCTTGAATAACGGCATCCGGTTTTTGCCTTGAGTAAATGGCAACACCACTGTACCCGGGTTTTTCCGCATCATGATAAAAGCAGTGGTAGGGCTCGGGATGGTAAAGCGGTTCCTGCAACTGGTGAATTTGGGCCTTGGTTTCCTGAATGCAGATGACGTCCGCATTCTGGCGAGTCATCCAGTCAAAAAAACCTTTGCGACCTGCGGATCGAATCCCGTTAGCGTTGAATGTGATGATGCGCATGAGTAAGCGTGATGAGTGAGTTTAACGCGAGCTTAGGTGAGGATTTGCTTGCTAAAAAAGGCTTTTATCGGTAGCATGGAGAGTTTACTGCTGTATCGATACTGATTTCCGGAGATCCTTTTTATGAAGCAGGACATTCATCCTTCTTACGAAGCTGTGACCGTCAATTGCAGCTGTGGCAACAATTTTGAAACCCGATCCACACTCGGAAAAGATCTTCATGTGGAAGTTTGTTCAGCGTGCCATCCATTCTATACGGGCAAGCAGCGCGTCGTCGACACGGCGGGCCGAGTCGACAAGTTCCGTCGCCGTTACAGCCGCTAACTGTTTCTCAATCCCCTCTATCTTGCAGGTAGGGGGGATATTCCTCAGGGATTCCCCCTAAAACAGCGATTCTATGGATTTCTCAGCGGGTTCTCCCTGAGTTCCACTCCCTTTACCCTCCATTTCACCATCGCCGCCTGCATCAGGTGATGGCTTCTTCAATACCGAGTCGTCTTGGATTCGAGCGCCTTTTTCAGGAAGGAATTCATATTCGTTGACCGTTTGTCCGGTCGCTGACGTCGTTTTGACTAGATGGGCATTGAGTCCCGTCGGTAGAGGGAACTCCCGAACGGGAATATCCTTGGCGGCAATCTTCATATAACGAACCCACATCGGGAGTGCGAGTTCGCCTCCCATCTGACCCTTGCCGAGGGATTTGTAGGAGTCATAACCGAACCAGGCAATGGTCACCATATCCGGTATGTAACCGTTGAACCAGGCATCGTGAAAATCGTTAGTCGTGCCTGTTTTTCCAGCAACATCCCCGCGCTCTAGCGCCAGCGCTTTTCGAGCCGTACCTCGGCGAACCACGTCCTGCAGCATGGAGTTCATCATAAAGTGCACTCTTGGGGTTAGTACTCGCTTCGCGGTACCTTCCGGAGGAGGGCTGATGTCTTCGCATTCTGAACAGGCCGTCGATGGCGTTGCCTTGTAGACCATAAGTCCAGATTCGGTTTCAACTTTCTCGATGAAATAAGGGTCTACCCGAAAACCACCATTCGCAAATACGCTATACATCTGAGCCATTCGGAGTGGACTTGCCGAGCCGCTGCCCAGGGCGAGCGGGAGGTAATGTGGGAGTTCGTCGGGTTCAAACCCAAATTCCTCGGCTAGTTTCACGGCTTTGGTGATGCCGACTTTTTGGAGTAACCGCACGGCGACCACATTACGAGAATAGGCGAGGGCGACCTTGAGGGGGGTGGGCCCATAGTAACGGTTGGAGGCGTTTTCTGGGTGCCATCCCGCGACCCAGATGGGGGCATCATTGATGATGCTATTGGGGGTCATGCCTTCCTCAAGCGCCGCAGAGTAGACGATCGGTTTGAAGCCGGACCCTGGCTGGCGCTTGGATTGGATGGCGCGGTTGAATTTGCTGGATTTAAAGTCATAGCCACCCGCAATCGCCAAAACGGCACCATCTTGTGGGTGAACTGAAACGAGCGCTCCTCCCACGCCGGGGATCTGAGTGACACGCCAATGACCATCGTCCTGACGAAGCCTTAAAACATCCCCTGCACCGAGCGGTTTGAGGTGAGTGTCGTCTGGCTTTTCTTTTTTTCCATTCAAGGACGACGTTGCCCAACTGAGATCTGAAGCACTCAAGCGAACCCGTCGTCCATCGATCAGTAGGGTTTCCGCCTCACCTGATTTCATGGAGAGGACTAGCGCCGGTTCCGTCTCTCCCATTCGTCCCAACAGGCTGAGTTGCTTCTTCCATTCGGTTTCGGTGGTGTATTTTTTGAGGTCGATACGTTCGAAAATGCCTCGAAAAGGATGTCGCTCATCAAACTGGTGGAGGCTTTGACGAAGAATTTCCTCTGCGACGCCTTGCAGGTTGGAATCTACCGTCGTTGTGACTTTGTAACCATTGTTATAGGCGCTTTCACCATATTGTTCGAACATCTGGTTTCGAACGATTTCAGCAATATAGGGAAGGTCGCGATCCAGGCTCGCCTGATGCAGCGTTGCGGTATTTGGGGTGGCGATGGCCGAGTCAAAAGCGGCCTTATCGATATAGTTGAGCTCCAACATTCGGGCCAGAATGTAATCCCTTCGAACCAGCGCTCTTTCTGGATTTACGATCGGGTTAAAGGTCGACGGCGCCTTGGGGAGGCCCGCGAGTGTTGCGGCTTCTGCCAGATTCAGCTGGTCGATGGTTTTGTTGTAGTAGATCTGAGCTGCGGCCGCGATGCCGTAAGCGTGGTTTCCGAGATAAATCTTGTTGAGGTAGAGCTCAAGAATCTGATCTTTTGGGAGTTCGGATTCAATTTTTACCGCAAGCATGATCTCCTTGATCTTGCGGAAGAATGTTTTTTCGTTACTCAAAAAGAAATTACGGGCGACCTGCATGGTGATGGTGCTTCCACCCTGTCTCTTTTCGCCCGTTTTAAGGAGTGTGACCGAGGCTCTCAGGAGGCCCTGATAGTCGAAGCCGGGATGTTCATAAAACCGTGAATCTTCAGCAGCCAGAATGCACTGCCTGACCATCTCGGGTACATCCTTGAACGCAACGGGGTACCTCACCTGATCCCCAAACTGGCCAATGAACTTGCCGTCATGACTGTAGATCTTCATTGGGCTTTGGTAGCGAACCTCCTTGAGCTTTGCAAGGTCGGGCAGTTCAGACTTGAAGTATAGGTAGGCTCCAAAGAAGGCCAGTGCCAGCGTCATGATCCCGGACGTCATGGCAAATAGAAGCATCAATCCCGTTCGATAGGCATTGTTGGTTTTTGGCTTTGCCGTGGGTTTTCGAATGGGCTTTTTAGGCACGATTCTTAGGCTCGAACGCTGGGAGAGAAGTGAATGAAGGGGGTGGATTTCATCATAATGGGTGCCAAGGCAGGGCCCCTTAGGTATACGCCGACGCCCACTATACTACAGCCTCTCAACCGGCTGGCAGTTGAGAGGCTGTCGTTGTTTGCGCTAACAGAAGCCAAAGCGCTTAGGTCATTGAGTCCTAATCAGGACTCATCACTTGGAGCACTCGGGGATGAGGACTCGCTGCCTTCACCTTCGGGTGCCTTGAACGCAGGTTTTCTATTATCCCGGGGAGACCGGGTTCTTCTGCGGCTCGGCGTTCTTCTGGGTGTGCCTGAGTTCCCATCTGTCTGGGCGGCTTCCCCCTGATCTCCGTGCGCTTCCTGTGATGTCTCCCTATTTTCCACATTAGGGGCTTCCTGCCTTCTTCTTTGAGGTGGTGCGGCCCGTTCGGTCTCCTCAAGATCGAGGATAGGTGGCGTAAAGGTAGGCTCTTCCGTGTAGGCATGCATCGTGAGTTCGACGTAGCCCTCAGGTGCATTTTCAGGTTGTCGATTCGGGGTGGGGCCTCTCCCTGTCCGTTGGCGGGTTCTTCTGGATCGACCGTTTCTCCTCCGTCCCCCTTCATTCTCACGCGTATCTTCGCCTTCTTGAGCATGGGTTTCGGTCTCAGAGATTTCCACTTCAACGGCAGGTGCCGCAAATTCCTGAACTCTGGGGGTCGGTTCGGCTGCCACCACATCACTGGATTCATCGGTGAGCGTTGGGTTCAGATTTTCGCCATCCTGGCGGCCTTCACGGTTATCGCTTCTCCGTCCGCGGCGGCGGCGATTATTGCGGCGTCCCCCGTCTCTGGATCTTCTTTCACCATTTTCAGAAGCGCCTTCGGTTTGTTGAGTTCTTTGCTCCGGAGCAGCGGCTTCGTTCCGCTGGCTGTTGTCCTCTTCTTCCTGGACAACGCGAGGAGGGCGAGGGGCTCGATTTTCCTGGCGATCGCCGCGATCTCTTCTCCGGTCATGGTTACGTCCATCCCGTCCCTGACGGTTTGAGCGGTGCCTTGACTGGCCCTGTGATGGGGAGGATTCGGTTGCACCCGCTTCTGATTTTGCGGTGCCGGCTTCCTCTTCGGCCTTATTGCCTGTCAAGATGGTCAGGAAACGCTTGATAAATCCAGAATTTCCGGTCTTTTCACCCTTGGATCTTGGCACCATGACACCTCTGCCTGGTGCGGGTTCCGCGGGGAGAAATTCCTTGACCGCGGGTTCCACATTGGTGATTTCCCGGGTATAGCGGTTGGTTGCCGCACTGGGTTCCTGAGACTTTGCAATGTGGTAGCTAGATCTTTCGCCATCGTCATCCGAATCATTCGAACGAACCCGTTCGACTTCGTAGGACGGTGTTTCGAGATGCTTGGTGGGTATGACCAGGATGGCAACACCGTGACGACTTTCAATTTCGTTTACGGATGCGCGCTTTTCGTTAAGAAGATAAGTGGCTGAATCAACGGGCAAGTGTGCGATCACCTTGGCCGTATTCTTCTTCA
>CAYFLM010000010.1:4257-30973 GCA_964343925.1 uncultured Methylococcus sp. | reverse complement strand
TCGCTTGTATCACACCGATGTATCACACAGTGACTTCTCAGGTGATTGATCTTGAAAAACTTATGAACGGATTAAGGTTTATTTTTGATGGTCGGGGTGACAGGATTCGAACCTGCGACCCCCTGCACCCCATGCAGGTGCGCTACCAGGCTGCGCCACACCCCGAAGTGCGCATTATCCCTTTTTTTGCCCTATAGAGTAAAGCCGCTGAGCGTATCTTCGGATGTGATAGGCTCTCATCTAATCTGTGCTGACCTCGCCTTTACCGTATCGAATGAATACTCGGGTACATCGCCTCTTCCCTATGCCAGGGGCCTCTTCGAATCTTGCTGGGTTGTACCTCGGTCTCGAAATTTATAAGTGTGGATCCACTAAAAAACCCTTCGTATACGCCAATTTTTTAACGAGCTTGGACGGGCGGATAGCCCTCGAGAATGAGACGGGTGAAGCTTATCTTCCCCGACACCTGACTACGACCAGTGACTTTAGATTGTTTTTGGAGTTGCAGTGTCAGGCAGACTGTCTCATTACACATGGTGGGTATCTGAGATCCCTCCACGCGGGCCGGCTTGGGAATATTCTTCAGGTCGGGGTTCATCCTTTGGGCGCCGAGCTAGCAGCGTGGCGCCTGAGTGTCGGCTTAAGCCCTCAACCTGCAGTGGTCATCGTAAGCGCGTCTTTAGATTTTCCAATGCATCCCTCCTTAACGGAGTCAGGACAGCGATGCCTAATCGCAACGGGCAGCCGAGCGGATCCCAGTAAAATTGCTTATTGGGAGGCTCAAGGATTTGAAGTCTTCTCTGCCGGACGCGATCTTATGGTTGAGGCGGGATTGCTGGTTTCAGAGATCTCGGCAAGGGGATATGTTAGACCTTATCTGATAGCAGGCCCTGACCTACTGGATTCAATGGTTCGAGAGAGGAAAATTTCAAGTATCTTTCAGACGATTTCCCATCAACTGCTGGGTGGGGAGTCGTTTCGAACGATGGTCCCTGGTCCAATGATGGGGGATCTTGGTCACCTCAAGATGGAGACGCTTTACTACGATGAGGGTCATGGCAGTGTTGGGCAGTGGTTCGCCCAATTTAAGCCGGTGAATGTATCGACTAGAGGTGAAAATGACTTCGGTGTTTTCTGATTCGGAATCAAAGGTTGCGCTTGTTACGGGCGGTGCTCTACGCTTGGGTAGAGCAATGGTTCAAAAGCTCCACCAAGATGGATTTCGGGTAGTCATCACATATCGAAATGCAAAAACTTCAGCGGAAACGCTTGCCGAGCAGTTAAATTTAGTCCGGCCTGATACGGCGATATCTTTCTGTTTGGATCTGGTAGAAAACCCAAAGGGAGAAGATCTTGTCAATTTGGTTCTCTCAAAGTGGGGGCGACTTGATGTTCTGGTCAATAGTGCCTCCGAATTCTTTCCGACCGTTCTTGGTTCGGTAACAACGAGTCAATGGGATCTGTTGATGAGTTCCAATTTGAAAGGGGCTTTTTTCCTGAGTCAGACTTCCGCTCCCTATCTTGCGGAAAGGCAAGGGTGTATCGTAAATCTTGTTGATATCTATGCTGAAAGACCGCTGATCAATTATTCGGTCTATTCAGTGACCAAGGCAGCACTTGCTCATTTGACTCGAGCTCTGGCAATAGAGTTGGCTCCCAAGGTTCGTGTCAATGCCATTGCTCCCGGAGCCATACTTTGGCCCGAGCACGTTCAGGGTGAGGCCTCCATTCAGAATATGCTTGAAAAGATCCCGATGGGAAGAAAAGGGAGTGAGCAAGATATTGCCGATACGCTCTCTTTTCTCGTGAATTCTGCCCCCTATGTTACCGGGCAGATCATAGCTGTAGATGGGGGCAGACTTTCAACCATCTAAGGGGCTAAGTCGGAGAAATCCTAGTGATTTTTTGGTTGCTGGTGAATGCATTCCAAAGTTCGGAATAAGACCTTCCGGCTTCTGGATGTTTCAGTGATCCGGCAATTTCAGCTAAGGGTTTAAGTACGAAAGCGTACTTAGTGATCTCCTCTCTTGGAACATTGACGAGACCCTCTCTTATTATTTCCTGACCATAGAGAATGAGGTCTAAATCCAGAGTACGTGAGGAGAACTTTTGGCTTTCTCTTGATCTTCCGTGGCAGCTTTCAATGTGCCTGAGCGTTTCGGCTATCTCTTTTGGGTCCAGATTACTTTTGAAGCCTGCGACCAGATTATGGAATGCTGGTCCCAGAAAGCCTACAGCTTCCGTTTCGTAAATCGAGGAGAGCAGCATGGGGCCGAAAGCCTGCTCCAGATCTTTGAGCGCTGCCGGAATATACCTTTCGGGTTCGATATTGCTTCCTATGCTCAGATAAACATCCTGCATTAGGATCTCAGGCCTCGCTCAATCTGAATGCCGACATCGGTGGCGCCTCTAATGGCCCCTTTTTTGTTAAGGGTTACCCGTACCCAAGGTGTTGGGAATTCTGAGAGAATGATTTTGGCAACTTCTTCAGCCATGGTTTCGACAAGAAAGAAGCTGCTGTCTTCAATAAACGAGCCAATCCGTTTTGAAACTGCCTTATAGTCCAGCGTATGGGTAATGTCGTCTGTCGCGGCTGCTTTGGATATGTCGGTCCCCATTTCAAGATCCAGAATGATCGTTTGCCGGATTGTGCGCTCCCAATCGTAGATGCCAATGACCGCCTTAGCTTCCAGACCCCGAAGAAAAATAATGTCCATGAAAGATAAACCTGCTTATAGTCTTTGCAAGACTTGGTAACATAACCGCCACATTCATGACAACCTAATCTTGCTCTATCCTATGACGAATTGGCTTCTGGTCCCCTTTGCTTACCTTCTAGGCTCAGTATCGACTGCGGTTATTGTCAGTCGCTTTTCGGGACTACCTGACCCACGTAATGCGGGATCAAAAAATCCGGGAGCAACCAATGTCCTTAGGCTAGGGGGTAAAAAGGCTGCCGTCATGACCTTACTTGGGGATGCGGGGAAGGGCTTAATTCCCATTTTGGTCGCACGATATTTTGAGGCAAACAACGACATCCTTGCGGCAGTGGGGCTGGCTGCTTTTCTCGGCCACATCTATCCGGTCTTTTTTCGTTTCATGGGGGGTAAGGGCGTTGCAACCGCGCTAGGGGTTCTTTTAGGTTTCTCCTGGGCTGTCGGGTTGGCCGTTTTTCTGACTTGGATCCTGACGGCTCTGATTACTCGTTACTCTTCCTTGTCAGCCTTGGTGGGCGCTTCGCTTGCCCCTGTCTACGTTTGGTTTATTGGTGGCTATGGGGGCGGGCCCGTTTTTGGGGCTGCTTGTGCCATGACCCTATTATTGATTTCTAGACACCGTGGAAATATCGAGCGTCTGCTCTCCGGAACTGAAAGCAAAATCGGAAAAAAACGCTAGTCTTCAAGGGGTGGCTTCAGTTCTGTCATAGGCCATCTTGGTCTTGCTTTGATCTCTAGCTTGTCCTGCTGGCCTTGCATGAGTCTCTGTGCGCCAGCAAAGGCGATCATCGCCCCGTTGTCACCGCAAAAATCAAGTCGGGGGAAATAGGTTTTTACACCCAGTTGGGTTGAAAGTTCATCGATTCTCGCCCTCATAAGGACGTTTGCGCTCACTCCACCCGCTACAACTAACCGGCTTAGCTTTGTTTGCTTGAGCGCTCTTCGAATCTTGATGCAAAGGGTATCTACTACAGCCTCCTGAAAGCAGGCCGCTATATCTGCACGGTCCACATCAGTGCCTTGCGTCGATTCAAAGCTAACCAGAGTGTGAGTCTTTAGACCGCTGAAACTGAAATCCAACCCGGGGCGATCGGTCATGGGTCTTGGAAAGCTAAAGCGGAATGGGTCTCCAGATTCTGCGGTTCGGGCAATTTCTGGCCCACCAGGGTACCCCAAGCCAAGCATTTTGGCGGTTTTGTCAAAAGCTTCGCCTGCTGCATCATCGATGGATTCACCGAGCAGGGTGTAGCGGCCTATCTTTTCAACTTCAATAAGCAGGGTGTGGCCCCCTGACACCAGTAATGCGAGGAATGGGAAGGTCGGGGGGTGAGGCTCAAGGAGTGGCGCTAGTAGGTGTCCCTCCATATGATGCACGCCAAGGCATGGCTTGCCGATGGACCAGGCAAAACTGGTCGCGAAAGAGGCTCCCGCGAGCAATGCGCCGACAAGTCCAGGACCGCTGGTGTAGGCAACACCGTCAATTTCGTGCTTTGTTTTTCCTGCAGTCTCGAGGGCATTCTGTATCAGTGGTAGCAGCTTCCTGATGTGATCTCTTGAAGCCAGCTCAGGGACAACCCCGCCATATTCAGCATGAATCGCAACCTGAGAGTGGAGTTGGTGGGCCAACAGACCTTTGTTCGTATCATACAGTGCGACTCCGGTTTCATCGCAGGATGTTTCGATACCTAGTACGAGCATAACTTTTTGCCTTCCACGGTTTAAAGGGTATAATGTGGCCTTTTTATACTTTGCTGACGAGCGTTCAGCCTAAGTAACTGATTATTTGAGTTTTATCCGGAAAGTCATTCATGCCTTCAATTAAAATTAGAGAAAACGAGCCCTTTGAGATTGCTATTCGTCGCTTTAAGCGTGCTTGTGAAAAAGCCGGTGTGCTTTCAGAGGTGCGTCGCCGTGAAGCTTACGAAAAGCCCACCGAAGAGCGCAAGCGCAAGGCGGCAGCTGCAGTTAAGCGCCACTTGAAGAAATTGTCTCGTGAGCGCTTTGCGCTTCAGAATCTCCGTAAGGGACGTCCTCAGACCGAACGTTAATTCCGCATTCGGTATGAGCGATCTTAAGAACCAGCTAACAGCCGACATGAAGTCGGCGATGAAGGGCGGTGAAAAAGAACGTCTGAGTGTGATCAGGCTTATGCTGGCAGCAATCAAGCAGCGTGAAGTTGATGAGCGAATTGAGCTCACCGACGCCGATGTGCTGATTGTGCTTGATCGGATGGTTAAGCAAAGGCGAGAGTCTATCAGTCAGTTCGAAAGCGCTGGTCGTGATGACCTCGCGGATATAGAGAAGGCGGAGCTTGAGGTTATTCAGGCTTACCTGCCTCAGCAGCTCTCCCTTGAAGAAATCGAAGCCTTGATTGCTAAAGCGGTGGGTGAGTGCTCGGTTACTGGACCGGCAGCGATGGGGCAAATCATGGCGGTTCTTAAACCGCAATTACAGGGGCGGGCGGACATGTCTCAGGTCAGTGGGCTTGTAAAGGCCAGAATAGCCGCCTGAATCTTTATCCGGTGCTCGTCCGAGCGCCTTCGCTTTGAAATTTATCAAAGCACAGTTATTCTCACCATTGGTGCATGCCCCATTGGGTTCTTCAGTGGCAGGAAAAATCCCGAATCAGTTCATTCAAGAACTCCTATCCAGAACGGATATTGTTGATCTTATAGACTCCAAGCTGCCTCTTAAGCGGTCAGGGTCTAACTTTGTCGCAAGATGTCCCTTCCATAACGAAAAAACGCCGAGTTTCTCGGTTAACCGCGATAAACAGTTTTACTATTGTTTTGGATGTGGAGCCAAAGGTACCGCCATTGGGTTCCTCATGGAGTATGACCGACTCAATTTCGTTGAAGCCATAGAGTTTCTGGCGGATCAGCACGGCCTTGAAGTGCCAAGAGAGGATGCTGGATCAGGATTCGTGAGTACAGGCCTATCATCGGTCGAGCTCCAAAGTCTTTATGACGTTCAGGAGCAAGCGTGTCGCTTTTATCAATCGCAGCTTAAGGGGCATTCTGAGGCCAAAAAGGCCGTTGAGTATCTGCAAGCGCGGGGTGTTAGTGGCGAAGTCGCTCTACGCTATAGGATTGGATATGCGCCACCTGGGGCGCAAAATCTACCTGAATATTTAGGGCGAGATCTGGTTTTGGCGGCGGGCTTAAAGGTTTCTAAAGAGCCTGGTCGCACCTACGACTGGTTTCGCGATCGGGTTGTTTTTCCAATTCGCGATCGTCGCGGGAGAATCACGGGATTCGGCGGTCGGGTCATCGGTGAAGGGACGCCGAAATATCTAAATTCTCCCGAAACCGAGATTTTTAAAAAGCATAAAGAGGTCTACGGGCTTTACGAGTTGCTGGCCGCCGTTAGAAATCCGGAATGGGTGCTTGTTGTGGAAGGGTATATGGATGTCATCGCCCTTGCGCAGTTCGGAATCCAGCAGGCGGTTGCTTGCTTGGGGACTGCGACTTCGAGTGATCACGTTGGGATGTTATTTCGGCATACGAGCGAAATCATTTTTTGTTTTGATGGCGATTCGGCCGGCAGAAATGCAGCATGGAAGGCGCTGGAATCCAGCTTGATACACCTAAAAGGGGTTCGGCAGATTCGGTTTTTGCTTTTGCCTGATGGTCATGATCCTGACTCTCTCGTTAGGGCGGAGGGTCGGGATGCCTTCCTGTTGAGGGTAAAAAATGCAACGCCTCTTTCTGATTATTTTTTTGAAAGATTGGCTCATGGCCTAGATATCCAGTCCATAGAAGGCAAGGCCGGTTTAGTTAACTTGGCTCGTCCTCTGTTTGAGAAAATTCCGGAGGGTGTTTTTCGAGACCTCTTGGTGGCACGGCTTGCCGGTATTACCGGGTACTCGGAATTAGATGTTGAGGCAAAGGAAAAAAGCTCAGGGAAGGTTAAGAGCACATCCGTGTTGGTGAAGAGGGCGGGAGAGCCCTCCGCCTTGAGAACATTTATGGCGCTGCTGGTTCAAAATCCCTTTTTGGCGGAATTGGTGAGTGCCAGTGGGGTTGAGGCACTAGAAAAACTGATGAAATCCTCAGGAGCCTCGATCCGAAGAATCCTTGAAAAGCTCAAGGCAAACCCGAACATACTGCCTAGCGGTGTATTAGAGCTCTTCAGGGGTGAGGAGGAAGAGGACCTCGTGGGCAAGTTGATGGTGTGGTCCCCTCAAGTTTCAGAAGACAAGATCAAAGAGGTCTTCGAGGCCTACTTAAGTCATCTGACCGAGAATAGGCTCAGGCAGGATCGGCTAGAGGAGTTGATTCAAAAGTCAAAAAGGGAAGTGCTGTCTGCTGAAGATAAGCAAGAGTTAAGAGATCTGACTACCTTGCGCTGATTCGTTTTTATTTAAGATGTATTGGGAGCCTCTTGCCTGAATGCTCCGGTAATGATTCTCAAAATAGGCTCCTTAAGGTAGAATGATAGGTCCCCAAATTTTTGTCGTGAAAGGCTAATCGATGAATCCAGAGCAGCAGCAATCGCTAAAAGAGCTAATCGCTAAAGGCAAGATGCAGGGTTATCTGACCTACTCGGAAGTGAATGATCATCTCCCCGGAGACGTTGTTGATCCCGAGCAGATGGAAGAAATTGTTCTAATGATCAATGATATGGGTATTGAGGTCCATGAGGACCGACCCGACACTGATCTGATTGCAGAAACCGCTGTCGTTACAGAAGATGATGAAGAAGAGGCCGCCGAGGTTGCAGCGGCGCTAGTTTCCTCAGTTGACACCGAGCTGGGCAGAACCACTGATCCTGTTCGTATGTATATGCGCGAAATGGGAACGGTGGAGCTTCTCACCCGAGAGGGTGAGCTCAAGATTGCAAAGCGTATTGAGCAAGGGATCAATATTGCGGCTAATGAGCTGGTTCGTTTTCCAGCAGCAATGAACCACTTTCTATCTGCCTTTGAAAATGTAGAGAAGGGGGAGTTAAGGTTATCTGAGCTGATCTCAGATTTCTTCGACCCTAACGCCGATGAGACACCGGTCATTGCGGCGACTGAGGAAGAGGATGACGCGCCTGCAGCCATTGATGATGTTGATACGGGGCCAGATCCAGAGCTCGTAAAAGAAAAGCTCACCATTTTCAGTAAGCGCTATAAAACGGCGAGTAATGCGCACACCAAATATGGTTTGCATCATGACAAGGCACAGAAAGCTTATGATGCTCTGGCAGAAACCTTCATGGAGTTTAAGAAAACTCCTATTTTCTTCAAGGAATTAACCGATACCCTCCGCCGTACGGTGGATTTGGTGAGAACTCAGGAACGAGTGATCCAGGAGATTTTCACTGTTAAAGCGCGTGTAGGGCGTGCCGATTTTCTGGAATCTTTTCTAGGAAATGAGACGCAGCCAGATTGGCTACAGTCATGGATCAAGAAAGGTGGTTCTGTAGCAGAGGTTCTGAGGGCGCATGAGTCTGTTCTCAAGGATGCGCAAGCCCGCCTTGTCGAGATTGAGAAAGAAAACCTTATTAGCATCAAAGATATCAAGGAAATTAATCGCAGAGTTTCGAAAGGTGAAATCCAGGCTCGAGCGGCTAAAAAGGAGATGATTGAGGCTAATCTTCGGTTGGTCATTTCTATCGCGAAGAAGTACACGAATCGGGGTCTTCAATTCCTTGATTTGATTCAGGAAGGCAACATCGGCCTGATGAAGGCGGTGGATAAGTTCGAATATCGTCGCGGGTACAAATTTTCGACCTATGCCACGTGGTGGATTCGTCAGGCCATTACGCGTTCTATTGCGGACCAAGCACGCACCATTCGTATTCCGGTGCATATGATCGAGACGATCAATAAGCTGAATCGCATTTCCCGACAAATGCTTCAGGAAATGGGCCGCGAGCCCACACCTGATGAATTGGCCATTCGGATGGAAATGCCAGAGGACAAAGTTAGGAAGGTTCTCAAGATTGCAAAAGAACCGATTTCAATGGAAACGCCTATCGGTGACGATGAAGATTCACATTTGGGCGACTTCATTGAAGATTCAAGAGTGATGTCACCGGTGGAGCATGCCACCGTCGCAAGTCTTCGTGAAAGTACGCAGCAGATTTTGGCGGGACTGACAGCTCGTGAGGCCAAGGTACTAAGAATGCGTTTCGGAATCGATATGAACACAGACCATACCCTCGAAGAGGTTGGAAAGCAGTTCGATGTTACCCGTGAGCGGATCAGACAAATTGAGGCGAAGGCCCTCAGGAAACTTCGCCATCCTTCCCGTTCAGAACAGTTGAGAAGTTTTCTCGATATAGAATAGGAGCGATTTCGGGCCTTTAGCTCAGTCGGTTAGAGCAGGGGACTCATAATCCCTTGGTCCTCGGTTCGAGTCCGAGAGGGCCCACCATAATTAAGCCTCGCCTTTGGTGAGGCTTCTGTGTATTAAAGCAATAGACACCTATTTTATAGGCCAGTCTTGTGTGACTAGGAGTTCTTGCCATCATCGTTGTAACCGGCGGAGCCGGATTTATCGGAAGCAATCTCGTCATTGAATTGAATCGGCGGGGTATCAAGGACATCCTTGTGGTTGATGATCTTAGAGATGGCCACAAGATTGTGAATCTTACTGATGCGGATATCGCTGATTACATCGATCGTGAAGATTTTCTTCAGTTGATCAACTCGGGTGCATCACTCGGTTCGGTTGAGGCCATCTTTCATCAGGGCGCCTGCTCAGCCACTACCGAGTGGGACGGGCAATTCATGATGAAGAACAATTATGAATACTCGAAATCTCTGCTGAAGTGGAGTCAACATCATGGTGTTCCTTTTATTTATGCCTCATCGGCCTCCGTTTACGGTTTGGGTCAACATGGTTTCCGAGAAGAGCGTATCTGTGAATGCCCGATTAACATGTATGCGTATTCAAAGTTTCAGTTTGACCAGTACGTCAGAGGCTTAGCTGGAACGCTTAAACACCAGGTCGTAGGGCTTCGGTACTTCAATGTTTATGGCCCAAGAGAGGCGCATAAGGGTGATATGTCGAGCACCGCCTTCAAATTTAATCAACAAATTATTGAATCTGGAAAGGCGCGTCTTTTTGCGGGAAGTGGCGGCTATACCGATGGCGAACAACTCAGAGATTTTGTCTACGTTCAGGACTGTGTCGACGTAAACCTTTGGTTTCTCGAACACCCGGAGGTTTCAGGGATTTTCAACCTTGGCACTGGAAGGGCGCAGAGTTTCAATGATATGGCCAATGCAGTGATCGGATGGCATGGTCGTGGCGCAATTGAATATATCCCATTCCCTGAAAGCTTAAAGGGGGCTTACCAAAGTTTTACGCAAGCCGATCTCGCCTTGTTGAGGAAAGCGGGGTACGAAAAGCCCTTCCTCAGTGTTGAGCAAGGGGTTCGGTCTTATCTGGATTGGCTGAATGCTTCGCACCATGCCTAACACTGAGGCCTCGCGTTTGGAATTTCGTATTTCGGATCGCCAAAACCATGTCCTTGCAGATGCCCTCTGTGTTTATCTATTGAGGTTTGAGCATTGAACATTCAGCTTCAAAGGACCTTAGATCGCTGGGTCGGCGTTCCGCTGTGTGCGGGGTTTACGGTCGTTGACAAGTTGTGCGCTCTCTTCAGGCGAAAGCCCGGTGAGCCCAAGAAGATTCTGGTTATTCTGTTATCGGAGATGGGGAGTCTGGTTTTAGCCCAGCCCATGTTTAATCGAATTCGGGATCAGTACCCAAAGGCCGAAATCCATATGCTGATGTTCTCCAAGAATAAGGAGGTTCTGGAGCTCATGGGCGTGGTCGCAAAAGAACACATCATAGGGCTCAATGACAAAAAGTTGAGCGCCTTCTTGGTCGATACGATTAAGGCCCTGTTGAAGCTTAGATCAGCCCGTTTCGATGTTGTCATCGATTGCGAGCTTTTTGCTCGGACAAGTAGTCTGTTTTCTTGGATGACGGGTGCCCCTGTGAAGGTCGGTTTTCATCCTCATACCCAGGAGGGTCTCTATCGAGGTGGTTTCATCACAAGGCCCGTGAATTACAACCCTTATGCCCATCTTTCTCAGCAACTGCTCTCTCTGGTTGAGGCAATCGAATCTACGGATAAGCCGGTTGCCAAGTTTCCTCTGGCCCCCAGGCCAAACTTTGTTCTGCCGGTAGAGTTTCCGCAGAAGGAGCTTGAGGTCGTAGCCCGAGCCATGCACGAGGAGTTTCCTGCGGTAAGGGGTAAACGGTTGGTTTTGGTTTATCCCGGTGGAGGAATTCTTCCAATCAGGGCTTGGCCATTAGAAAAATACAAGGCACTCTGCTCCGACTTGGTGGCAAATGGTTTTGCGGTTGGTCTGATTGGTCTTAGAGAGGATAAGCCACTGGCTCGGGAGATTGTTCAACATTGTCAACATGAAAACCTCATTGACCTGACCGGATACACCAGTTCGGTGCGCCACCTTTTAGCCCTCTTTCATCGGGCGGATTTACTCATTACGAACGATGGTGGACCGGCACAATTTTCAGCGCTGACGCCGATCTACAGTTTGGTTTTTTTTGGTCCTGAAACGCCCAATCTATACGGTGCTCTAACGGATAGGTCATATAACTTCTTTGAAGGTTTTGGCTGCTCTCCATGCCTTACGGCTTACAACCATCGTCTATCTCCATGCAATGGGGATAACCGCTGCATTAGTAGTATTTCTCTGGAACGGGTGTTCTCGAAGGCAAAAGAATTACTTGAAAAGAGTTCGAGTGAGCACATGCGCCACCTAGCGAGTCTCTAAGCCAACGATGTTTCTGGATTTCATCGAAAATCTCTTTACTCGATTATTTGCGTATCGATTCATTCGTTTCGGAGTGGTTGGCGCTTCTGGAACTGTAGTCAATCTATTAGCGCTCTATCTTGCCCAAGAGTTTCTGTTCATCAAAGTCGCTTCAGACGATACGAGACTCAACCTATCCCTAGCCTTTTCCATTTTCATTGCAACCATCAATAATTTCTTTTGGAATCGAATTTGGACGTGGCGGGACCGTCAGAAACACCATCATAGACCAGTAATTATTCAGTTTTTCCAATATGGAATGGCGTGTTGGGTCAGTATCGTGATCCAGTTTGTACTCACCCGAGTGATGGCTTCGGAACTTCATTATTTGGTCGCCAACTTGATCGCTATTGTGACGGCTAGCATTTCCAACTACTTTATCAACGACCGCTGGACTTTCAGTCCTGCCCGCTATCGGCTCAGGGAAATCAAGACGGTCATTATGGGTGTTGGGGGGGGGGATCAAGCTCTCGAACACTCTTCAGCAGTGCGTGAGCCGTCGAACGATCATCAACCAGAACGCTCTCATTTATTCGCTATGAACGAAAAATCTCTTCCTCATCTTGCGCTTGTCATCTCCGTCATTTTGGGGGTGTTCACCTATTTCTATGCTTTGGACAGCAAGAACGCACCCACGAATCCAAGTGAGGGGGTATATGCGCATATTGCACGGACGACGGCGGAAAGCGGGCATTTTCTTCCGCTTCGGTCGGAACTGGTTCTGATGAGAAATACGAAACCACCCATGCTGTTTTGGCAGGGGATTCTGAGTACGCATTGGGGGGAACAGTGGGATCGGTTCTCTCTGCGTTACCCGAGTGTGCTCTATACGATGGCCACAGCATTCATGATTTTCTTGCTGGGCCGCTCCTTTACGGGACATATGCGGACAGGGTTCTTGGCGGTTCTGACCTTTCTGGCTTTTTACAATACGTATCGTTTTGGAAGACCTTTTCTTACCAGTGCGGGTGAGGTTTTTTGGTTCTTTCTACCTTTCTTCTCCCTACTCTATTGGAGAGAACGTGCGCTGGAGTCTAAGTGGCTGGTTCCCACCTTATTTGGATTGGCGATTGGTATTGGCCTGCTCTATAAATCTTTTGTACTTCTGGTGCCTGTAGGGATCGCGCTCGCGCTTTGGTACGGGCGCTATCGTGATTACGATTGGCATGCATGGTTTCGTTTCGACCTTTTGAAGCTGACGCTGTTGGCGTTCATTTCTCTGGGCGTTTTTTCTCTCTGGTTTGTTTTGGATCCCGATCCTCAGTCTATTCTCAAAGAATTTGTTGTTGGAGAAAACGTCGGCAAAATGAATCCAGGGGATCAAAGTTATCTGAGACGTTTTCTCTGGGGATCCCAGAGTGCCTTGGGACAGGTGATTTCCATTTTCAGTAACGCAGGTCTAATGGCACCGCTCGTCGCAGGCGTGATGTGGGTGGACTTTCGAAAGCGGAAGGTGCTTAGCGATAAGGAACGACTACTCTGGATATTGTTTTTGGTGTTTTTCGTATTCTTTGTGATTCCAAGCTACCGTTCTGGTCGCTATTTACTGCCTGTCATGCCCGCCATGGCGCTCCTCATTGCCTATCGCTGGTCCGAGATTCCAAGAGGATTCTTCCTGGCGGCTCTGGCGGTCACTGGGGTGGTCGTTAGCGTTATCACCTGGCTCTCACTTCATTTGAGTCACGAGGCGTCTCAGACCGTTTCGTTTGGTGCTTTCTTCTGGATCGTTATTGGTGCGACTTTACTGGTTTGTATGACCGGACTACTTAAATCCGACTGGACTCGAGATCTGGCACCGATTTCAGGTGTTTTGGCCCTTTTGGTCTTGGCTGGTTTTCTGCGTCTTCTGGATGGTCCGATGGGTCGATTCTCTGATGAGGCAACCCGAATGGTCCAGTCGCAGACAGAAGTGTTGGGGGTACCTTGCGATTTTGCTGCCAAGGATGAAAGTTACCGTTTTGAATTTCCAGCGGCCAAAATCTGGCCATACAGTCAAGGTGGGGCGGTCACAAAAGAGAGTCTTGCCAAAAAGTTTCCATTGTTCGTCGTAGATGAGTCCGCTCCGGATGGCAACTGTAAAGCGTGCAAAGTCATCGGTCAGCGCTTCATGGTTCGTGGCATGCAAACGTCAGAAGAGATAAAAACGAGTCTCAGGGATGGGATGCTGTTTCCACTTTTGATCGGACGTCAGGTTCTCGTTGATGCGCGTGCTTTTGGTGAACGAAAACATTTACCTGAGGTGAAGGACTGTCGTTAACACCCTCTTGAAAAGGGCGCTTGTCTAGGAGCAGCTGATGACTCGATTCCAGATTCCAAACACTGTTTTGGCTTTTTTTGCCTTGATGGCGAGTGTGGTCTATTTCTATGCGCTCGATAGTAAGAATGCGCCAACCATTCCCGACGAGGGTGTTTATCACCACATTACGCGGATCACAGCACAAAGCGGACATTGGCTTCCTCTGAAGTCCGAGCTTGCAAATACGCGAAATACCAAACCACCGATGCTGTTCTGGCAAGGTATTGCCAGCACTGGATGGGGGTCGGATTGGTCACGGTTTGCGCTTCGATACCCCAGTGTGATCTATACGCTTGGCACCGCGTTTATGCTGTTCCTTCTGGGGCGTCGATACGGGGATTCGCGTCGGGGCTTGATTGCCTGCCTTACATTTCTCGCCTTTTACAATACCTATCGATACGGACGTCCTTTCCTCACGAGTGGACCAGAAACATTCTGGTATTTTCTTCCTTTTTTCGTATTGCTGATGGGGCGCGACCGGGCTTTCGGATCCCGGTGGCTGTTTCCCCTGTTCCTCGGTGTCGGTATTGGTGTAGGACTTCTTTATAAGTCATTTACGCTACTCGCTCCGATCGGACTTGCTCTGGCGCTCTGGTATGGGTATCAGAGGAAATTTTCACTACGAGACTTCTTGAGGGAGGATTCGCCAAAGCTCGCCCTTCTAATCATTGTTGCCCTTGCTTCATTTGGTCTTTGGTTCATTTGTGATCCAGAGCCAGGTGCTATCTTTAGGGAGTTTGTTCTGGGGGAGAATGGCGGAAAGTTCAATGCAGAGCCAGGACAAAGCTATTGGAGTCAGTTGATTTGGGGAGGGCAAAGTATTGGTGCTCTATTCCTCGCCATATTCAGTAATACAGGTGTCCAGGCGCCGCTGCTACTCGGTCTTTACTGGGTGACGATTAGGAGCCGTAAGAGCTTGCTTCCACAGGAGAAACTCTTGTGGATGTTGTTTATCACTTTTTTCGTCATTTTTAGTTTGCCTAGCGTTCGCTCGGGTCGCTATCTTCTTCCCGTAATGCCCGCCATTGCTTTGTTGATTGCTTTTCGTTGGGAGGCCATCTCACGGGGGTTCTTTGTCGCAACGCTCCTTTTTAACGCTCTCGTGATTGGAGTTATCACCTGGCTTTCATTTCATCTACAGCGAGAGGCACCTGAGACCATTGTCTATGCCTTTTGGTATTGGCCTCTTCTGATTGGGGTGCTACTGCTGGCGTTGAGCGGGCTTTTTTTATCGAGTATTACCAAGGAAGTTACACTGATCGTCGGTCTGATGACACTGGCCATCCTCGCCGGGTTTCTGCGGATTTTGGACGGTCCAATGGGCCAGTTTCCCGAGGGCGTGGTCCATTTGCTTCAGACGCCTGAGAAACGCCTGGGTGTGCCGTGCGATTTCACAGTAAAAGATGAAACCTATCGGTTTGATCTTCCGGGCTCAGACGTCTACGCCTACAACCAAAATGCGGGATTAAGTCGAGCGGATTTAGCTCATCGGTATCCATACTTCATCGTCAATGCATCGGTTCCAGATCAAGGATGTGAGGATTGTACCGTTATCGGCCAACGATTCGTTGTCCGAAGTATGCAGCCCGGCGATGAGATTAAAGAGCGAATCCGAACTGGGAAATTGTTTGGCTTGCTCATAGCCAAGCAATACTTGGTCGACGCCACTCAGGTTAAGCGAGATCCCTCAATCATCCCTGCTAAAGAGTGCCGATAGTCCCCGCTAGAACAAATCTAGGGAGCGCGTTTCCGCTTTAGATTTTTACCACCAAAGTCACAGTTTGCACCGTGATAGTAATTGCAGTTGTTGTCAGTGATAGAGATGCGTTCGTGATCTTTTGAAAGTTGCATTTGAAGTCGGCAACCCTCCTGTCCCTCGAATATAATGCGGTCGCTCACTAATTTACCCTTTTCGTTTTCAATCTCACCCTCACACACCTCCCCGAGGTCCGCATAGTCGGCCTCCGTGTTGAGATCAAAAACAATCGTGTCACCCGATAAGCTTTTGAGCTTGAGCGTTTCCTTATAGTGAATCTCCTTGTCCTCACCGCTGAATGTGGTGTTTTCAAGATCGTGCGCGGAAGCGGCCAACGCCGATCCAGACCCAGTCAGCTGAACTAGAGAAAAAACGGCAATTAGGATTTGAGTGCGATTTAGCATGGATTTATCTCGGGCAGTGAGGAGTGCCAAGGCTCTAGATTTGCGGAGTATAACTCCCATCATCCAAAAGGGATGAATCAGTGAGCCGCCACCTCGGCTTTTGGCTCTCTTAGTAATAGATTGGCGACCGCCTCGGCAGGCGGCAAATTTTCATAAAGAATGCGGTATACCTGCTGTGTAATCGGCATTTCAATGCCATATTCGTCAGCCAGCTTGTGGATGGTTAATGCGGTTGGAATTCCTTCAATTTCTTGGCCGATTTCATCAACAATCATCTGACGTTCCTTGCCCTCACCCAGGCCTAATCCGAATCTACGGTTTCTGGATTGATTGTCTGTGCACGTCAGTATGAGGTCTCCAACGCCGGAGAGTCCCATTAGTGTCTCAGGACGGCCACCAAGCGCTGTGCCAAGGCGAATCATTTCTGAGAGACCGCGGGTAATGAGTGCAGCACGGGCATTCGCCCCAAATCCCAGACCTTCCGCCAATCCTGCCGCAATCGCAAGCACGTTTTTGATAGCGCCCCCAAGTTGAACGCCGATAATGTCCTGACTGCTGTAGGGTCTAAAGTGCGTGCTATGAAAGAGCGCTACGAGATCGGTTGCAAAGGCTTCAGAAGCCGAAGCCATGGTAATGGCCGTTGGTTGGCCATGGGCCACCTCAAGCGCAAAACTGGGGCCGGAGAGTACCGCCGAAGGTGTCGATGGACCCAGAATTTCAGCGATCACGTTATGGAGCAAATGCCCCGTTTCAAGTTCCAGCCCCTTGGTTGCCCAAGCAATTCGGGCATTAGGTTTGAGAAGGGGTTTTATCTTAAGAATAAGGTCTCGGAATGCATGGCTGGGTACCGCGATCAGAATTAATTCCGCGCCTGAAAGCGCTTGTTCTAAGGAAGCGGTAGAAGAGAGCAAATTGGGGAAGGGAACCCCGGGAAGATATTTTGCATTTTCTCGGTCTACGTCGAGATGCTCAATCTGCTTTGGATTGTGGCCCCAAAGCTTTACCGCATGGCCATTGTTAGCCAGATGGATAGCTAGGGCTGTACCCCATGACCCCGCGCCGAGCACCGCAATGGGCTGCATATCCAGATTTAATGACTAGTAAAAGTTGCGGATGAGCCGTTCATTTCCTGTAGATGCTGGGCATAGATCGCATCAAAATTCACAGGTGCAAGCAGCATGGGCGGGAAACCGCCTCTGGTGACAAGATCCGATACGGTCTCGCGTGCGTAAGGAAAAAGAAGATTAGGGCAGAAGCTACCCAGCAAATGGGCTAGCTCACCCCCTTCAAAACCGCTGATGCCAAAGATACCAGACTGCGTGACTTCCGTGAGGTAGGCAACCTGATCTTCAATTTTGACAGTGAGCGTAACGGTAAGATTCACCTCAGATACACCTTCCTGCAGATGATTCACATTACTGCTAAGGTTGAAGGAGACCTCAGGGTTCCATTGTTTAGTAAAAATCTCTGGAGAGTGTGGGGTTTCAAAAGATAAATCTTTAACGTAGATCTTTTGAATGCTGAACTGCTTTTCAGCGGGGGTGTTGCTGGTCTCGGTCATGCGACGTCAGATGAATTATTTACGTTTTTTGGTAATCGGTAGGTTCTGGTCAAGCCAGGCATACATGCCGCCTCTGAGTTCAGAAATTTGAGTGTATCCGAGGCTCGTGAGCTTTTTTCCTGCCGCTAAAGATCGTGTTCCGGATTGGCAAGTAACGATAATCGGTTGGTTCTTATTGGCTTCCAGCTCATAGCTTCGATCGTTCAGCTTGGCGAGCGGGATATTGATGGCGCCCTGAATGTGACCTTCCGAAAACTCACTCGGTTCTCTGACATCGACCACCATGGTGTTGTCATCATTCATCAGCAGGATAGCCTGGCTGGGGGTAATGCTTTTATGCTTCTTAAAGGCGGAGTCGAGAATATCTTGAACCAAAAGGATAAAGGTGATGAACAGGCCGCTCACCATCAACCAGTGATTGCCTGCAAATTCCATAAGTCTGTCTGGGGTTACGTTCATGGTGTCGTTTTATAATGAGTGATTAGAGCGCGTCGGGACAGAAAACTTCCTTCATCAATTTGATGAGTTGTAGCGTCCTGCCATCGTCGATGTAATAGAAGACCCGGTTTCCTTCCTTGCTAAAGTTTAATATTCCTTTGCCTCTGAGAATCCCCAAATGCTGAGAAATGTTGCTTTGCGTGGTCCCACACTCGTCAACGATCTCCTGAACCGTGACCTGATTACTGCCCAGGATGCAAAGAATTTTGAGTCTTAAAGGGTGAGCCATGGCTTTGAGACGATCGGAAGCCAGTTCGACCTCCGCATCCGAATCCATCAGAGCGTTCTTTATTTTTGCCATTGGGCCTCGTTGCAAACACTGAGTTAACCAGATACCCAAGCTTTTGGCATGGGACGTGCGCAGGAAAAAAAGCTAAAATTGCGCTAATTAAGGCTGTTTTAAGGCCTGCCATGCAGCCATTACAGGGTGCAGAAAGGCCAAGTCCAAAATCACCTGGAGATTATACTTTGAACTCGCATCGTCCTAAACCCGTTGTTCTGATCATTTTAGATGGCTTTGGTTATAACGAGTCTCCGGTTAACAACGCAATCGCCGCAGCCAAGGCTCCTACCTGGACCAAGCTCTGGTCGACATGCCCTCATACGCTCATCGAATGTGCAGGTGAGTCGGTGGGTTTACCCGACGATCAGATGGGTAATTCCGAGGTTGGACATTTGCATTTGGGTGCAGGAAGACTGATTGATCAAGATTACACCGCCATCAATAAAGCCGTCCGAGATGGCTCGTTTTTCCAGAACCCAACCCTTAACGGGGCGGTTGATCAAGCCTTGGCTTCGAATGGTGCATTGCATGTTTTTGGTCTCTTGTCGCCCGGGGGCGTTCATAGTCATGAACTGCACATCCAGGCAATGGTTGAACTTGCAGTTAAAAAAGGGTTGAAGAAGGTATTTGTGCATGCCTTCTTGGATGGAAGAGATACACCACCACAAAGTGCAAAGGCCTCGATTGAGGGTTTGGAGGCCAAGCTGTCCGCGCTGGGGGCAGGACGTATTGCTTCTCTGTCCGGTCGGTTTTATTCGATGGACCGGGATAAGCGATGGGATCGGGTAGAGCGAGCCTATCAGTTAATTGTAGAGGGGCAGTCTGACTACTCTGCACCCACCGCGCTTCAAGGGCTTGAGGAGGCCTACGCTAGAGGGGAGACGGACGAGTTCGTACAGCCTACGGCAATCGTTGCGCCTGGACATACTGTGGCTCACCTGGAGGATGGAGATGTGGTGGTCTTCATGAACTTCAGAGCAGACCGTGCCAGAGAGATCACTCAAGCGATAAATGATGCGGCATTTTCCGGATTTGAGCGCGGTGCTGTTCGAAAGCTCGCAGGCTATGTCACCCTGACCGAATATCATCAGGACTTCAACTACCCCGTGGCTTTTGCCCCAGCCTCGACCAATCACACCCTTGGACAGGTATTGTCTGAGCGTGGCTTAAAGCAGCTAAGGCTTGCAGAAACTGAGAAGTACGCACATGTGACCTTCTTCTTCAATGGTGGAATCGATGCCCCATTTGAAGGGGAATCGAGAATTCTGATTCCTTCACCACAGGTCAAAACCTACGACATGCAACCTGAGATGAGTGCTCTTGAGGTCACGAATGAGTTAGTCAATGCCATCGAAGGTGGGCAATACGATGTGATCATTTGCAACTATGCCAACGGAGACATGGTTGGGCATACGGGGGTCATGGATGCGGCTGTTAAGGCAGTCGAAACCTTGGATGCCTGTCTGACGAGAGTCGTCGCTTCTCTGGAGAAGGTCGGTGGTGAGATGCTGATCACAGCGGATCATGGCAATGTTGAGCAGATGGTCGACGAAACTTCCGGAGTCGCGTTAACCTCCCACACCATGTTCCCCGTGCCTCTGGTCTACAAGGGTAAGCCCGGCAAAAAGCTCCTCGATGGTGGAAATCTTGCCGATGTTGCACCCACCCTGCTGGAAATGTTGAATCTTCCGAAGCCGGCCGAAATGACAGGTAGGTCGCTTTTAAGTTGAGGCTTGCCTTTTGAGATCTCTGGCGTCTCGATGTCTCCTAGCCCTCCTGTTCGCGCTCTGTGTGCAAGCGGTGGGGGCAGAGGTGAATGAGGGCGGTGGTGATTTGGGAAGAGTTCAGTCGGAGCTTGACTCGGCCCGCAAGTCGAAAGAGGCCTTTGAATCTGTCCGAAATCGGCTGGATAAAGCGCTTGAGGAAATGGATCGTGATTATGGGCAGTTGATTCGGTCTATTGCTGCCATGGAGAAAGAGGCGGTCATTCGGGACCGAAAGGTGGCTCAACTCCAGAAGAAACGTGACGAACTCAAAGCATCCATCAAACGACAGAGAAGAGTTCTCGAGCAGCAGCTTCAGGGCGCCTATAAGATAGGGCGGCAGGATTGGCTTCAGTTATTGCTCAATCAAGAAGATCCGGCCCATCTTTCTCGTGTGTTAGCCTATTACGGGTATTTGAATCGTACGCGTTCACACCTCGTTGCGGAGTGGGAGCGCGATATTGCGAAGGCCGAAGTGGCGGAGTCTGAACTTCAGGTTGAAGCTCGCCAACAAATGGAGTTAAAGGCAGCGCTTGCTGCCGATAAGTCGCGTCTGGCCTCAGCTAGAGAGGCGAGGCGTGAGTTGTTACGAGGGTGGGACCTTGAACTCCGTAATGAACAAGAAGAAATTGCCCGAATGGAGGAAGATGAGCGCAAACTGGGTGCTTTGGTTTCCTCCGTCGAAGCTGCCTCGATTCAGATAGAACCCAAACCAAAGCCCCAGGATTCTTCGAAACGAAGGGTGCAGTGCCCGCCTATGAATCGAATCGATGCAAGGTTTGGTAGTCGAAGAGCGGGAGGTAAATGGGATGGCATCGTACTATCAGGGGCTGAAGGCGCCCCCGTAAAAGCCGTTACTTCGGGGCAGGTTGCCTATGCCGATTGGCTGAGGGGTTATGGTCTTCTAATGATTGTCGATCATGGTCAGGGTGAAATGAGCCTGTATGCATTCAACCAAACCTTATACAAGGAAGTAGGGCAGGAAGTGAACGCCGGCGATGTGATTGCTGCAGTAGGTTCGAGTGGTGGAAGACCTAAGCCTGCGCTCTATTTTGGAATCAGGCAGCAGGGCGTGGCCGTTGATCCGCTCTCCTGGTGCTCCCGAAAGAGTTGATGTTCCTGGATACAAATTGAGAATTAATTTGAGAGCTTTTATGGCGATGAATATGAGAATGAAGGACCTGCTTGGACGTGTTTGTCTGCTTACCCTATTACTGTCTGGTGTAGCTGCTGCTGATCCCACATCGCCTCCACCTCCGCCGCCAGTGGATGATACCGCCGTTCCCTATGAAGGGCTTAAGACCTTTTCTGAGGTTTATGGGCGAATTCGTCAGGATTATGTCGAACCCGTCAAGGATGACAAACTGCTTGAAGATGCAATTAGGGGGATGCTAACGGGGTTGGATCCTCATTCTGCTTATCTGGATAAGGAGCAATATGAAGAGTTGAAGGTGGGTACGACCGGTCAGTTTGGCGGTCTCGGTATTGAAGTCGGCATGGAAAATGGCTTCGTTAAAGTCATTGCGCCGATTGATGATACGCCTGCACAAAAGGCGGGAATTAAGGCGGGTGACCTCATCATTCGTTTGGATGACAAGCCTGTAAAGGGGATGAGCCTCAATGATGCTGTGAAGATCATGCGTGGTGAGCCAGGAAGTCCAATTATGCTAACGGTTGTTCGTGAAGGTCGTGAGCAACCCATTAAAGTTAAGATCGTTCGAGACATCATTAAGGTAAAAAGCGTCAAAAATAGGATGCTTGAAGAGGGTTACGGATATATCCGTATCTCAAGTTTCCAAGCTAAGACGGGCGAAAATGTCGTCGAGGCTATAGACGAACTGAAAAAGAACGGAAAATTACGTGGTCTGGTACTGGATCTTAGGAACAATCCAGGCGGGGTTCTCAATGCAGCAGTTTCGGTGAGTGATGCCTTCTTGGACGGCGGTCTGGTGGTTTATACCGATGGCCGAATCGAGGATTCCAAGATGCGGTTTAGCGCATCTCCTGGCGATCTCCTAGAGGCTGCGCCGGTTGTGGTCCTAATTAATGCGGGCTCTGCTTCTGCATCTGAAATTGTTGCGGGGGCACTTCAGGACCACAAACGGGCTGTCATCATGGGAGAGAAGACTTTTGGTAAGGGGTCGGTTCAGACGATTCTGCCAACGAGCAATGGTGGTGCGGTTAAGCTAACCACGGCCCGCTATTACACACCCTCCGGTCGATCAATTCAGGCAGAAGGAATTGTGCCAGATGTCGCCATCTCACATGTTAAGGTCGAAGCGGTCGCTCAATCCGAATTCGAGCCTTTGAAAGAGGCAGATTTGACTAACCATCTCGTGAATAACAAGTCGTCAGCTAAGAAAGAGGAGTCTCCAAAGGACGAAACCGGAAAGCCCAAAGACGGTTCCGATGGCGGTTTAGCGCTTCAGGATTACCCTTTAAGTGAAGCCCTCAATCTGCTTAAAGGCATTAACATAGTCCATCATGTGGAAGAAAAGGCGGTGAAGAAATAGCCAAGGCTTCACTTTGTAGGCATCTTTTTAGTGATAAGGAAGCGAAATTCGGGGGTCATCCCCCGAATAGCTTCCTTTTCTGATATTCCAGCCGACCAATTCAGGAAGGCTAAACAGAGCCCCATAAAGGCCCTCTAAAACTGCAGACCCATTGTCCACGGGTAGCTTAAGAAGACCTATGGCGCCGGTCAAAAGGCTGTACCCCAAATTCCCTGAGCCCAAAACAGGGCGAAGAAAAAAAGGACTTTGATCAGTAAAAAGCAGAAAAGCACCATCTTCGGATCTGGGTGTGTAGCTTGTGCTGGTGAGTGTCGACAGTTCCTCAAGCCTGATTAAGGGGTCTTTCTCTTCGAGCGAAGCCGTTAATCGATGATGTAGAGAGGGGATGGTTTGTCTCTCGAGCGAAGGTTGATCATTATGAATGTGCTCATAGAGTCGAAAAGGGACAAAGCTATCGGGGTGAGATGATGCCGAGTTGGGTTGTTTGAATGGCTTGATTGCATCCAGTTCCCGCATCAGTTCTGTCGCACAATTGTGAGTGATGAGGTTGTAACGATAGGCCTTCATGAAGGCATCACGAAAAGCCTCCTCGTTTTCCTCTGCTTGTTGCTGACGTTCAATTGAAGAGGTCTCCGGGAGTTTCAGCGATTGATTTAGGATCCGGCCCGGTTTGGCCTTTTGGGGGCTCAACGAAGAGGCTGCATATCTTTGTAGTTGTGCAATTTCAGTCAATTTCTCCTCAAGTTGACGAAGCGCAAGTTCCTTTGATTCAGAGGATAGCATTGCCACTTTAATTCTTCGTAAGGTGTTTTCCTTTAATTGAAGGCTAAGGGCTTGATTGGGGTGAGACGCAATCAAGCCCTTTATTGCTTTATCAGAGTCTGTTTCTGAAAGATCAAGAACGAACAGGGATCCGGTTCGTAAGGATTTCCCGATGAGGAGGTATCTTCCAATGGCCACTTCCAGGGCTTTTGGTGGAAAAAGCTTTGGATTTTGGATGCCTTTGGCGATGAATTGGTAGATTTCTTCTCTCAGTTCCCGCATCCATATCATTTGTTGCGGACTCAATCGTGCCGTCTTATTTGAAGTCATTTGGCTCGCGTCGATCACGGCGTTTGCACGAATTGGCCAGCCTTTCCTTAGCGCATGCCCAAGGTGTTGATACAGGCTGTTTGCACGAACAGATTGTAGCGAGGTCTGTGGATACACGGGGTAGTGTTCAGTGTCCAGTTGGGTTGGTGGCCTAAAGGATTGACTTGGGCTAATTCCTGGGTGGGGAGGCGTTTTGCTTTCTTGATGGTCCTTTAGGCTCAAGGTCGATATGTGGTCTTGATTGAGTCGAAAAGTAAGGTCAATCATGTCCTCATCCGGTGGTTGGCCTGGAGCGAACAAGAACGTCTTTTCCAGCCTTTCCCTCTGCTCTTGAGTGGGGAGTCCAAAGAACTGAGCTTCTTCTTCGAGTGCAACCAAATGATCAAGGTGTGCCTCCTGGATTAATCTTGCCAAATTCAATCGATCGGCCAGACGCTCTGCGTCTGGGGCACTTATATCGAGTCGTGCGGAGTGAATATCCCGATTCTCAATTTCGCTGTATGTCCGAAGGAAGTCGCTCCAGCCATTTCGGGTCAGATGGTTAAATCCAGATTCATGCTGAAAGTGGAAGACGTCATCGTCAATGCGCAAGGCAACGTGTCCTCCGCTTGAGCCGTCTGTATTGGACTCAATATAGAGAAAGTCTACTGCGTGAGGCCTAGCGTGGAGATCGCTTGAAGCGGCAGGTGGGTTCAGGTAGAGAAAGGCTAATAGAGTGAATTGAACGACGGTCGACCTTTTGTTTGAAGGTGACCGCCGTAACATCGCATTGAGGTCTTTAGGTCTGGCCTCTTTAGGGGCTAGTAAGCCTTTTGGATCTGAGTAAGCGCATTGGGGTTGGTGGCAAGAAGATCCTTCAAGAAAGCACTGGATCCTACGTTCTGGGCGGGGATGCCGGCTTTCTTAAGACCTTGACCTATGCCACTGAAGGTAGCGCTTTGCTGCGTCCAGTCATTGATTTTATATTGCGAGGCGGTGCGGCTCAGGGCATTCAGGAAATCTCCGGAGGAAATACCGGTATTGGCGACCGAAAAGGTAAGATTCGCGATATCGGTCTGATAGCCGGCATCGACTTTTCCCGTCTTTTTGGATGAACCGGAACTTGAGCTAAATGAATCCGATATCGATGAAGATGACGCCGATGAATCGGAAAATGAGCAACCCGTTAGCCCTAGGCTTAGGAGAAAAAGGCTTAGCCAAACGATCACTCTGTTCATGTTCTCTCACCTAACTCTGTTATAACGGGGTGTTGCGAAGGTAATGCGGTCTCGTTTCATCAACACTGCCTTGATAGGTCACGCTAAATTCCTTGAAGGCCTCCAGTCGCTCCTCAAGATTAGTCTGTTCCGGAAAATCAAAACTGTCTACTCCGACTCTTGAGAGGAAGAACATCTGATCTCTTAGGAAATCACCTCGGACTCTGATTTCTCCTTTGTAGCTAAAACGCTCCTTCAATAGTCTGGCCTGACTGAACGTTCTGCCATCCGTGAATGCGGGCATCTCAAGAACAATCAAGCTCAGATGATCTAGAAAAGTAGCGATTTTTTGGATCTCATCCTGAGGCTCAAGCCGTATGCCGAGACCGATATTTCTGGAAATCCATTCAGAACCCTCAGATGTAAATCGACTTAAGCTTATCGTTTCGAAGCCATTGAACGCTGCAGGAGCATCGTCATTGAGGTGGACCCAACGGTCATCCGTAATGTTTCGATTTTTAATGAGAGGCATAAACTCGCTCCTGAAAGATATCGATTCCAGTTCTTCTTACGGTTTCCAGAAATGACTCACCGTCCTCACGGATATCGCGATAGGTCAGGAGGATTTTCTCAATGACGGCAGGGACCTCCTGCTTGATAACGGCAGGACCTAATCTTTCGCCTAATGAAGCGTCATTGCTGGAGGAGCCACCGAGAGTAATCTGATACCATTCCTCGCCCTTCTTATCGACGCCCAGAATCCCAATATGACCCACAGTATGGTGTCCGCAGCCATTCATGCAGCCCGATATGTTGACCCTGAGATCCCCAAGATCGTATAGATAGTCAAACTCATCGAAAAGAGCCTGAATGCCATTAGCAATTGGAATTGAACTCGCATTGGCAAGGGAGCAAAACTCCAGCCCCGGACAGGTAATCATATCGGTGACGGTGCCAATATTGGGCGTTGCAAGTTCAAGTGTTTTGAGCTGCTTCCAGATTTCTGGAAGATCTGTTTGCTTGACGTCAGCTAGGACTAGATTCTGTGTGTGGGTGACACGAATCTCTCCAAAACTATAGCTATCCATGAGGTCGGCCACTGCATCCATTTGGTCGTCCGTCATGTCGCCGGGTGGTTTGCCGTGTGGCTTGAGTGATAGAAACACCGCTCGATAGCCCGCTACTTTGTGTGGAACGGTGTTTCTCTGATACCAGGCAGCAAATTCCGCATTTTCAAGCGCGCTGACGAGTTCAGGGGGTTGATTGGCTAAATCCTTCTGATACCCATGGGGCGTGAAAAACTGTCCAATACGATCGACTTCGCTCTGGGAGAGCGGCATCAGATCCCTTATGGCCAGCCATTCCTTCTCAACGGCCTCACGAAACGCCTCGATTCCCTTTTCCTTAACCAGGATTTTGATTCTGGCCTTGTACTTATTGTCTCTTCTGCCTTCTAAGTTGTAGACCCTCAGGATGGCTTCAAGGTAGGAGAGTAAGTGTCTCTTTTCTAGGAAGGGCCTTATCACCACACCGATGATCGGTGTTCGACCCAGTCCACCACCGACCAGAACCTCAAAGCCAATTTCGCCCTGCTCATTTTTTACTAATTGAAGTCCAATATCATGAACTTGGGTGGCGGCGCGGTCTCTGGCGGCACCGCTAACGGCAATTTTGAATTTTCGCGGCAGAAAAGCGAATTCAGGGTGTAGGGTTGACCACTGCCGAATGATTTCGCAGTAAGGTCTAGGATCCTCTAACTCGTCGATCGTTACGCCAGCGAGATGATCGCTGGTGGTGTTTCTGATGCAGTTACCGCTGGTTTGTATGGCATGCATTTGAACGCTGGCCAAAA
>CAYFLM010000010.1:0-4157 GCA_964343925.1 uncultured Methylococcus sp. | reverse complement strand
TTTCTGATGCAGTTACCGCTGGTTTGTATGGCATGCATTTGAACGCTGGCCAAAAGCTCCAAAACTTCAGGAACTTCCTCGAGTTTTAACCAGTTGTACTGAAGATTTTGTCGGGTGGTAAAGTGACCATAGCCACGATCAAATCGACGGGCGATCTCAGCAAACATACGCATTTGCTTTGAATTTAGGAGGCCGTAGGGGACGGCGACACGGAGCATCGGGGCATGCCTCTGTATATAGAGGCCGTTCATGAGGCGTAGTGGCCGGTATTGGTCTTCAGTCAATTCCCCGGCGAGGAAGCGTCGAGTCTGTTCTCTGAACTGAGCGGCGCGCTCATTGACAAGTTTTTGGTCAAATTCGTTGTACTGGTACATAGTCTAAGGCGGTCAAAGGGCCTTTTTAAGGCATATGCTGGTGACCAATAACTATACACGGTCTCTTAGGGCTAGAAAAATTGAAAACCCTAATTTAGTTAGCGAAGAAGTGCGGTAATCCGGCATAAGACCGACGGGTGCTTCGGGTGTGGAGTTGATGGCAAGATGCTATAATCAAAAATTATGCCCAAGCTTATGTAAGCTCGGCGGCATCCCTCTTTTTGTTCACATTATTCGAGGAATTAGCTTTGATACGCGCACTCCTAATCCTGCTGGCCCTTTTTATCGTGCCGGAACTGGCATCAGCCGAGGAAGCCGCCAACCTGGGGTTGACGGGAACCCAGCGTGGTTTGTACTGCGTTCTCATTTTTATCATTTCCTATGCCTTTGTGATGACCGAGGAATTTACGCATCTTCGTAAATCCAAGCCGGTTATCTTGGCTGCAGGAATCATCTGGGGGCACGTGGCCTATATGGCGTCCTCAAACGGTGTACCCGCAGAACAGGTCCACAAGGCATTTGAGCATGATCTTAGAGAATACGCAGAACTCTTCCTGTTCCTGTTGGTCGCCATGACCTACATCAACGCGATGGCGGAACGTAATGTGTTCGAAGCGCTTCGTTCCTGGTTGGTCAGCCGCAACTACGGCTACCGCAAACTGTTCTGGATTACCGGTGTCATTACCTTCTTCCTGAGTTCAGTAGCTGACAACCTAACTTCCGCTCTGCTGGTAGGGGCGGTGGTGATGGCCGTAGGAGCGAATAGTCCTTCTTTCGTGGCCCTTGGGTTTGTGAATCTGGTAAGCGCCGCCAATGCGGGGGGTGCATTCAGTCCGTTTGGTGACATCACCACCTTGATGGTATGGCAGGCGGGTAAGGCTGAATTTTTTGATTTCTTCCACCTGTTTATTCCCTCTGTCGTGAACTTTGCAGTCCCTGCGGCAATTATGCATTTTGCTATTCCCGATGAGACACCCTCTTTCGCCGAAGAGGAAAGGGTGGTGATGAAGCCCGGAGCACTTGTTATTTGTGGCCTGTTCGGGCTGACGATTGCCACAGCGGTGAGCTTTAAGCAGTTCCTGCACATGCCTCCTTTTCTGGGCATGATGGTCGGGCTGTCATTCCTTATGCTTTACGGTTACAGACTCAAGATGGTTTATACCAGTGAGGCAAATGGAAAGTTTGATGTTTTCAACAATGTCCGTGATTCCGAATGGGACACTTTGCTGTTCTTCTTTGGCGTTGTCTTTGCGGTCGGCGGTCTTGGTTACATTGGCTATCTTGAACTGGCGTCTGCAGCTATGTATGACGGACTGGGTGCTACCACCGCCAATATCCTGATCGGTTTGCTCTCAGCCATCGTGGACAATATTCCTGTGATGTTTGCGGTGTTGAGCATGAACCCCGATATGGATCTTTATCAGTGGCTTCTGGTGACGCTAACCGCGGGTGTCGGTGGAACGATGCTTTCAGTGGGTTCGGCTGCAGGAGTCGCCCTCATGGGGACCTCGAGAGGGATGTATACCTTCTTTAGTCATCTTAAGTGGACCCCAGCCATTGCCGCCGGTTATGTGGCTTCCATCTTTGTGCACTACCTGATCAATCACTAAACGAAGCTTCAGGACAACGAAAAAGGGCGCCTCATGGCGCCCTTTTTCGTTGTCTGATATTTAACTTAGGATTTACGTTTCTGCTTATCTAATTCCTTGTGAAGGCTTCTGAATTCTTGGCTGAGTTTGTGTTCAGGTACGTAATGAATCAATGGTTTTGATACGCTGTGCGACTCTCTGACCTTAACCGAAGAAGATAGTTTGGTTTGCAGGACGGGCTGTCCTTGGGCGGTCAATTCATCCACAAGCTGTTGAGGCAGTTTCGCGCGTCCTTGGAACTGGTTCACGATAATCCCCTCAATTTCAAGGTCAGGATTATGATCAGCGCGAATTTCAGCCAGCGAGTTCAGTAAGTTGAACAGGGCTTCACGTGAAAAAGCGTCACAGTCGAATGGAATTAAACAACGGTTCGCAGCTATTAGCGCTGAACGACTGTAAAAATTGAGAACAGGCGGCGTATCGATATAAATCCGATCGAAACCATTCAGAGATTCCAAAGCTTCTCTGAGCTTATAAATCTTGTAACGGGATTCCAGTCTGGACTGTAAGGGCTCGAGCTCTGGGTGTGAAGGCAGAACGAAAAGGTTCTTAAAGGGCGACTCATGGATTTGATTGTCTAGCCCTGATTCACCTTTGCTGAAGAGATTTAAGCTTAAGGTATCCTTAAAAAAGTGGGCAATGGTTGCTTCAGGATCCTCCACCTTATCACCAAGGAGATAGTGCGATGAATTCCCCTGAACATCCAAGTCAATGACCAAAGTCTTTTTGCCTTCCGCGGCGCTGATGGCAGCCAGATTGCAGGCAATTGTCGATTTCCCGACGCCTCCTTTTTGATTGAAAATGACTCTACGCATGCTGGGCACTCGGGTAGTGGATGATCTTGGTTTCAGTATAAGCAAAAAGATTAAAAAAATCTCTTGATCTCATACGCTTGGCGATCTTTTAGGAGGGATCCCAGGCAGGTCTACCCATACTGTTTGGATTGGTGATGCCCCAAAACCCAGAATTCCCCCACATGCCCGGAGGCCCCCAGCCAGCTTGTTGATCAATATTCATTTGTCTCATTCTCAAGGCTTGGTCGGATTGAGCTGAAGAAATCTGTAGTGATTGAAGATTTTGGTACTCAGTCTCCCGTCCGACGTAGAGGCAGCTACACACATCAGGGTCGGGATAAACGTAAAAGACCATATTGGGTCTTTGAATCCTGTTAATACTTTCAGCATTCAGGGAGTGCATCAGGTCTTGCCGCTCCTTGGTGTCAGCAATCATGATTTTGAAACCAGCGGCACGCAGCTGACTCTCCATCGAGTGGGTTTGATGGTCTCTGTACTGGCTCTGAATTGTTGAGCATGCACTACCAAGGAGCCCTGAAAGCAGAATGAAGGGAATGAGTGGCTTCACTGAGACTTTTATAAGATTCAAAAATCTAGTTTACATGCTCTGTAGTGGGATGGAGCAATCTTCCCTAATATGCAGGCAAGATCCGAAAGGGCTAAACTAGCACCCAGACGTCTAGACAGAGTTTATTTATGCTACTCAGAATCGTTTTCCTATCATCTTTGATGGCCCTCGCTGTTGGATGCAGTAGTTTCAAATCTACTTCATCTCAAGTCGTGGCCGATAGTTCAAGCAGCAAGGTCTTGGATCCCGCAGATGAAAAAACAAGTTGTGAAACCAGCTACAGAGATCTAGCCAAATCCAAGCCAAAAGCATCAGGTTCGGCACAGAACGGAGCTCCGGTCGATGCCCTTTATTTTTGTACCAAAGCCTCTGAAAAGGGGGATGCTCAAGCGCAGTCCTTTTTGGCGAGCATGTACGAAAATGGGATGGGTGTGAATAAGAATCAGCAGGAAGCGACGCGCTGGTACAAAGAGTCTGCAAAAGGGGGATTGGCAGAGTCGCAGTACAAAGTAGGACTTATGTATGGCCGCGGTGAAGGCGTGGCTCAGGATAAGTCAGAGGCCACATTCTGGTATCGAAAGGCTGCAGAGCAGGGTCATAAAGAGGCGCAGTTCACCATGGGTTACCGCTATGAATTTGGTAAAGGCGTTCAGCAGAATTACAAGGAAGCCATCGCTTGGTATTTGAAGGCTGCAGAACAAGGCCACCCTTCAGCCCAGAATTACTTGGGTGTCATGACGTCTTTAGGTCAGGGAACGCCGCAGAACAATAT
>CAYFLM010000009.1:0-34993 GCA_964343925.1 uncultured Methylococcus sp. | reverse complement strand
CTAGGGCATAGGTATAGTCTGATGGTCTCCCAGCGGCCATTTCGACCACCTTCGGGGGCGAGGGTCTGATAATCCAGAGCAATACGAAAAGAGCGAGAAAAATGGCGGTTAGAATCTGCCATGATCCCTTGATGAGAGTCGCCCAGTTTCTAAACTCTTCCCGAATAGCAACTCTAATGGCTGCTGGAAGTTCCTTGATATCGTCTAGATGGCTCATGTAGGGTTAGTTTGTTGAGCTGAAGATTGCTTAAAAGAAACAAAGATGCCCACATACAGTCTATACCAAGCGATCAAGAGTAGTTGGAAGTAGAGGTTGTTCACTTTGTTTGAATTTTTGGCTCCCAATAGGACTGCTGATGAGAGTTAATGTGATCTGTTGTGGTATCGGGCTAAGCTGAAAAAACAATTCGAGTCCTAATAGCAAGAGAATTTGATCTCTTTATTTACTGTGGGAGGAGGTTTACATGTTGATTATGATTCATGGTACCGGGGACGACAGCACCAAAACAGAGAACTGGATACGGTGGGTTGCCGAACTGGAAATGAGCGACGATAAGCATGTTCTTGTTCTACCTGGTGTGGGAAGCAGCATGCAAGGCCAGCTGATCGATATTGGTAACGACTTTCTATCATCTTTCCTAACCCGATTTCCTGAACAGAAGAGACAGCTACCCTCCTTGCCACGGATCCAGAGACTCGATCAGTCGATCAGAGCTGCTACCTCCGCTAGAAGTGAGTTTGGGCCTATCGTTAATCTAAACAGTGGCTCAGACCTTCAAATTGTGCTTACACAGATAAAGGACAAATTCATTGCGAGAGGGAAAGAAAACGGACTGACTGCAATTGGCATTAAGTCCCGCGCTGCAGTTGCTGCATTGTGTGCAGTTGCTTACTACACACATTTGGATGAGGAGCCGGAAATCATTCGTCTTATCGGACATAGTAGAGGCGGATCTGCGGTTATTGCAGCCCACAATCTTTTGAGATTCCATGGCCTTTCCAAGGTAAAGACACTTGCCTTGGATCCTTGCCATGGAGTCAAAAAGTTTGGAGCCAAGGAATATACCCACGTCATTTATTCTGGGACAGTGACAAGTATTCCTGTTGTAAAAGAGGTTGGAACAGGACATACCACGCTGATGTACACCTTGCGTCAACCAATCACAATTGGTCCTGGGGCTGATCCAAGTGCTCTCTGCTACAACACCCCGAAGTTACAACAAATCGAACACGGGCACATGGGAAAGCTCGAAAGATTTTCAAAGCCAGGAAAAATTGAGTCATTTCTTAAACTTCAGTCGGCCAAAGCCAAGCGCGATCGAAAGACTAATAGAACTAGAGAGATTCAAACTCAGGTTGGTAATATTCTCTGGAACGATCAGCCTCTATACGAAAAGGTAGTCGAATTGTTCAAGATGTCCGAGGACAACAAAGGAGATCTAAGAGACAAAAAAGTGATACACGAATATGTGCTGTGGTGTTTGTTTAGCCAAGATATGAGTCTTCATGAGAATTTGAAATCGCTCCCGTGCAAGGCGCTTATTGATGAGTATCAGGCAATCAATCGCAGCAACTTAGGTACACCTGAGGACAAGCAGACCACAGTGACTAAACTCCACCATTTATTGCTCAATGAACCGGAAAAAGGAATCAATGTGGTTCGTGCACTGGTCAAGTTCAAATTGGCGAGAAAAGGTTGGAAAACAGATGAGATGAAACAGGATAGTGCACTTTTTGAGGTTTGGAATGAGCTTTATCAGAGTCTGGGCGAAGCAGAAGAAGCTCCTAATGCCCAAAAGAGTACTTTAAGCCAAACAGTCGAACCCCCAAGCTTTAGAAACCTTCTTGAACTGGTTAGAAATAGGAGCACCCTCTTTGCTAAAGAAATCCCTCAGACGTTCAAAGACTTTCTTAAATCATTGGATCAAGCCACTCTTAAGCGAGTAGTGAATGGAAATGTTGCGATACGTAATTTCCTAGTATCAAACGATGTTCCCTGTTGACAACCACAGAATGTCCAGACTTGAAGAATGAAAGGCTTAAGAGGTGTAACAAATGTGGATATGACAACATTTACCCAAGTCTATGTTTTGTGAACAGCTTAAACTTTAGCTTTGAGGGGTGATTTGTATGAATTGGACACTCTTGTAGCCATGTTCAATATGACCGAAAAAGCAATCGCGACTCAGTACAACACCCTTTGTTCTCCATCTCATGATTAGGAGACTTTGTTTGTAATCAAGTTCACTTCACGCAAGGATTGGAACTTCTGCTCTGTGAACTATGGGGTTACCATTTTTCAAAAAAGAGTCGGGGGATGATATCTAAATTATCATTAAAAGGATAAAACACAATCACACCTACTTGGTCAGGCGGAGAGAGAAATGACAGCGATTTGGATGGTTAGCTCAGGTCATGATTATGAACAAGAATCTTCTTGCTTTGAAGAGAACCGAATATTTCTCCCCATACCCCTAATTCAGAATCTCGATTTCACTGAAGTAGAGACTTACGGCGAGATTCGAAAGCTGATCGAGGAATTACTCGAGGAAGGGGAGGAGGTCCCGGCTCGGGAACTCAGTGATCAGGTTGCAGAATTCAGTCTTAGAATGGAGCGAGGTGACTTGGTCTTGATGCCGCTTCGAGGAGGGGAGTGTGTTGCGATCGGTAGGATAGTCTCACCTTATGGATATGACTCGGCGCATAGATCGCCCTTGAAGCATTTGCGTGAGATGGAATGGATAACTCGTGACGCCTCAAGCCATACATTCTATAAAGAGATCAAGATCTCAGCTGACCAGAACAAATTAATTAGACGCATTACCGAGCCAAACATTGAAAAAGAGATCTTTTCTGAAATAGGGAAATTGTTACAGTCTCAGAAGGTTGGTCGAGAACCCTTGGCAGAGCCACCTCCCGTTTCATTTGACATCAAATTTGATTCGAGGCTAAGTGAAGACGCCACAACATCTCTCGAACCGAGAGCGCGTCTCGGGCCAATTTCGACCACAGAGGCAGAACCTCCAACCGAGGAGATCCAAAAGCCTAATAGATCTCCAGATGCAGGCTCTTTTGAGACTAACACCCCCTACCAAATCGGGGATGAATCGATAACATTCGAAGCTTTACTAGCAGTCGAAAGTGGCATCGCAGCACTGGGCCTACCCCGGCTTGTTGAAGGGATTCTTAAGGCAAAAGGTTTTAGCCTCACAGCGCAACAAAGAAACTCCGACCGAAGTTTGTCTTTATTAGCATCCAAGGGTGATTTTGGGCTAGGTGGTACAAGGATCCTTGTGCAGGTTGTCAGCAGTCATAAAGGTGGATTGGGATTACAAGAACTTGGCGTCTGTAAGCGCCTCACGCAAAGCATCCCAGCTGACAGGAGAGTCATTGCTATCTGGCAGGATGAACTGCCCCCTGATGAGGTCCTCGAGCTTGCGACCCAAGGATGGCTCGTTTGGAATAGAGTCCTGATTTTGAACTATTTGTTGGGGTCCTATAGTTCTCTCGAGAAAGATATCCAATCACAACTAAGGTTAAAAACTATTTGGGTTCAAGCATAAGGGGCTACCCAATCGTAGTACCCGTCAGAATAATCGAAATACAACTTTAAACGGTGTAAGCAGGAACAGGGCTGTTTTTGCTCGGCTGGAATCTTTTATTGGGACAAAAGGGGGCTTCCAGCCGATCAATTAATTGCTAACGGGCTTCAATGATAGCTCTGAGCTCGGTTTTGACCCGCTCTACTACATCATCCCAAACGCCTCGCTTTGTTTGTCTGAAGATCTTCATGGTGGGGTACCAGGGGCTTGTTTCTACCTCTAACATCCAACGCCAATCTGGAATGAAGGGCAGTATGAGGTAGATCTTAAGTCCCAGTGCCCCACAAAGGTGAGCGACAGAGGTGTCTACGGTTACGATCACATCCATTTGTTGAGCAAGGGCCGCTGTATCAGAGAAGTCATTAAATAAATGACTATGGGTCTTTATTCTTTGTGGGTGGTTCGTAAGATAAATTTGGTCATTGGGGCGAATTTCTTTTTGCAGGAGAAAAACATCCCATGGCTGGTCAAAGAGCGGGTCATAGGTCTCAAGACTGACGCTTCTATTGTGATCGTTATCATGAAGCGTTGACCCGGTGGCAACTATTCCCAGCCTATATCGCGTTGATGATCGGAGTCTCTCTTTCCATATCCGGTTTTTATCTGCATTTACATGAAGATAAGGAAGCTGCTTAGGTACCGTACTGAGACCAGTTCTAAAGATCATCGGAAGGCTCATCATCGGTAGGGTGAAGTCTGCGTGGGGTTTTTCGTCATCTTTGGAAAGGACCGTAATTCGAGAATCTAGAGTCTTTGCGATTTCATAGATTTCATCCGGAACGATCATCGAGACTTGTGTCCCGTTTTCGACAAATTCACGCGCATACCTCATGAACATGATGACATCGCCCAAACCCTGCTCATATACAATGAGAACATGTCGCCCCTTGAGTTCTGACAACTCTGGCACCGAGTTCTTTAGGGACGAAACATCATACCCAGGGTTTGACTTCCTCAACCGCCATTCATACTCAGGGAAACCTTCCTCATATCGACCCAATGTCAACAACAGCAATGCTTTATTGCCATGCGCCTCTTCAAAATCGGATCTGATATCTATAGCACGGTCATAGCTTAAGAGAGCCTCCTCATAAAGGCCGATTTCTTGATAGGTAGTCCCAAGATTTGAGGCCGCCTGTTCATAGTCTGCCTTGATTTGAAGCGCTCTCTTAAAGTGCTCAATAGCGGACTGATACTCTCCGATTTTGTGAAGGGTCACCCCTTTGTTGCTATAGGCCTCAAAGTAGTTCGGAAAGAGAGCAATCGCTGTATCAAAGTCTGATAGGGCACCGTCATAGTTCTCAAGCTTATGATGATTCACACCGCGATTTGAGAAAGCCTCGTGATAATCACTTCGGTGTGATATGGCTGAGTCGTAGCATTTAATTGAATCCTCGTGTTTTTTCAGGCTACTGAGCGCATTTCCAAGGTTGTAATACGCCTCTGGGTAGGCTTCTCTTAAATTAAGGGCCTTAACGTAGCAATCAATGGCCTCCTCGTATTGACCCATTTCATGCAGTACAACCCCCTTATTGGAAAGAGCTTCTGGGGAGTCTGGCCTTTGCTCGAGCACACGATCATAAATGGAGAGTGCTTCCTGATACTGTCGTGTGGCGTGATAGACCGTTCCTAAATTTGCAAGCGCGTCGAGGTAACAAGCGTCAATGTTTAGTGTTTCTGTGTAGCAACGAATGGCTTTCTCATAATCCATGAGGCGTGAATAGATGTTCCCGAGGTTGTACTGAGCTCCCGCATTAAGGGGGTTGATCCGCAATGCACTTTCTTGTGCATCGATAGCCTCATCAATGAGGCCCATTGACTCCAGGGTTACACCGAGGTTGCTATAGGTGTGATCGTTACTGGGATCTAAGCTAATGGATCTTTTGAAGCAAGAGATAGCCTCCTCATGATTCCCTAATTCAAAAAGAACAACGCCCAGATTTGACCATGCTTCGTTGTAGTGGTCTTTGATCGAAAGTGCTTGTTTGTATAGCGAAACGGCTTCTTCGATAAATCCTTGGGCACGTTTCACATTGCCTAGATTTGAGAAGGCCTCCGCATAGGTGGGCTTGATTTCAAGCGCTTTTTCAAAGTGGAAGGTTGCAGCATCAAGATCGGCGATATCTTGATGTGCAAGACCACAATTAAGGTGGGCCTCTGCATGCAAAGCGTCTATGCTGAGGGCTTGCATGTAGTCGTGAATGGCATCCTCTGGTCTGCCTAGGTGGGAAAAGATCAGGCCTCTATTGGTTAAGGCCATTGGCTGATTGGGATCTATATCGATTGATTCGTTAAGGTGATTTAATGCAGCGCTCATATCACCCAGTTGATATTCGGTGGTGCCGAGATATGAAAGCAGCATCGGGTTTCGAGGATGTCTGCTCAAAAGGTCTAGGTAGATGGTATGGGCCTGACCTGGATTTCCCAATTTGTGTTGTTCAACCGCCTGAGCAAACAAGCTATCGTCTTGCGTATCGCAAGCTTCATACATGTTCAACGCTCCAGCAAAATGCAAGAAGAAATGCCATTCCTATTTGGAGTTTTGAGGATCAAAAGAGTCGAAAACCAGCGGGAGAGTTGATGGCTCTCGATTGCTTGCCTGACTGAGCTCTTCATGAGATTTCTTGAGCTCATCCACCCAGCTATCGTTTTCAGAATAATGTGCGAGTGCCCCTTCTGGAAGAATGTCTGGGTTAACGGCCAGATCATCTGAGGCGGAAGTATCTGTCAGAATGTGTCGGGGCTTGAGTAGCTCCTCGGAGTGTATTTCTTCCAGCCACTCATCTGCTGGGATGTCTGTTGATAGCTCCTCAGTTAATAGCATGTACTCTTCAAGAGGGGCCTCAATAAATAAAGTTTCGGGCTGACTGTCCTCAGTCCTTGGCTGGAGTGCCTGAGAGCTTTTATAGTCCGAGGCTAGATCTCCAGAGCGAGCTCTTTCCCTGGATAGCATGACAAGAATCCCGGATGCAAAGCCGAGAGCGATGCCTAAAATATAGAACGGAACCGTGTTCATGGACTTGCCTCTATGTTATTTGGCTCCCCACGGCATCCGGGCATGGCGCGCCGTTATGGAGCTTCATTTCGAACGATTGTATGCAATCAAGAAAGCTTTCTTTTTGACCATTTACAAGACTACGTCTCTGTGGAAGACTTAGAACTAAACCCCCAAGGAAATCTCTTGAGCTCTACTATACCGACTTCCATTGCTCTGTCTGTAGTCCTCATTTTCCTAAGTTCTTGTGCTGAAAACGAGGTTCAGCCAGCGCCTCAGGTGATGGCCATTCCGAAGCCCTCCAAGGCTAAATCTCGTGAAGACAGCGAAAGCCCTGCTGAAAAATCCCAGCGGCTCGAGCTTTTAAGATCGGGGAGTCAGTTTGCTTCTTCGTGTGCAGCGCCCGCAAGCCCCCAGATTGCCCCTCAAAAGAAAGTTCAGCCAAAACCCCCAACTAAGACCAGCAAACAGTCTCCGATGACTAACATGGCTGATTGTTGGCGCAAGCCAGTGCATCATCACAAAGGTCGGAAGCAAAAGGCTAAGCAAGTTGTGTCTTCCAGTAATCAACGGCCTCCGTCGGAAACTTCGGTGAGGATGACGGACACTCAGCCAAAAAAGAGTAGACCGCCAGTACTCCCAGAAACCAAAAATTTAAAAGCCCCAAATCAAAAGAAAAACCTTGTCGATCCCGCCAAGCCTCAGAACAAAGCAAAAAAACCACCAAAATCAAAGGTGATTTAGTTGCTCCTATCGTATTGATGTTTGTTTTCTATAGCTACTCTACGGCAGAACTTGTGGCCGTTTCAACGTGGACTCCCAGGTAGAATATATGTCCATCTCGGTATATCTGAACGGCGTAGTCTGGAGAAGGGGGGGTGGTTGCGAGTTTAAATTCATCAAGGGTGCTTATCTGGTGACCATTAATAGCTAAAACAATGTCGTTCGCTAAAATACCTGCCGTAGCTCCAGCACTTTTGCTTGTTTTGACTTTCATTCCAGAGACAAGACCGATCTTTTTAAGAGTTGCGGAGTTTATAGGGAGGAGTGTCAAGCCAAACTCGAGGTCAGATGGTGATTCGACTGTATCTTTGGGTGGAAGTGACTTTGCAGCAACCTCCTGAACACCGGCTCTTACTGTCACGTCAACGACCTTTTTGTGTCTCAGGATTGACAAATTGACCTCAGCGCCCGGCTTTAGAGCTGCTACAAGGGGAGGTAAGTTCTGGGCATCTAGAATTTCATTGTTAGCCATTCTGAGGATGATATCTCCCTCAGAAAGCCCCGCCTTCCCGGCAGGGCCCTCAGTTTCTACCCATGAAACTAAAGCTCCTTTATTTCCAGGTAACCCAAATGCTTTGGCCAGAGTCTGATTTAGAGCTTGCACCGCTATGCCTAATCGACCACGTTGAGCTGCACCATTGGTAATGAGTTCTGATGCCAATCCAAGAGCGATGTCAATTGGGAGTGATAAAGTGAGCCCCGTCGCAATGGAATCCTCTTTTTCCCTAACCGGCATATTGATGCCAATGATTTCACCCTCCAGATTGACGAGTGCTCCGCCAGACCATGCGGCTGAAAGAGGGAGGTCTGCCTGTATGAGTGGAACGAAGCGATCATCGGAGAGAGGTATGGGTTTGCCTGCAATGATCCCCGTCTTGACGGCCAGATTAGCGGTTTGTATGAACCCAATCGCCAAGATTTGAGTCCCCGGCAGGTTCTCACTCGGATTCCCAAAAGCCGCAGCAGGTAGGCCCTTTGCGTTGATTTTGACTACTGCCAAACCCGTCAGTTCATCAGTTGCAATAACGCTACCTCTAAATTCACTATGGTCAACCGTTTGAACTTGAACGGTTTCATAGCCCTCAACAACATCGGTATTGGTCAAAATCAACCCATCCGTGCTTTCAATAATTCCCGATCCTAGATGAATAGGACTTCCGTCCTTTGACGCTTCATCACTTCGAGTTCTCTTGGGGCTCGCAATCGAAGGAAGAACTTTAATAGAAACGATGCTTTTCCGAGCGCGCTCCAAGGCGGTTTTGAACCTCTCCACTTGGGCAGATTTAATTTGAGCCTCAAGCCGAGCTTCTAACTCAGAAGTTTTCCTAAGGGATAAAGTGTCGAGTTGGTGCGCATAAAACCCGAGAACGATTGAGGTTGTGACCAGGATGAAAAGCATCAGGCGAAAAGTGTTCTGTTTCATCGAGTGGCCTTGGGTGTTGTATTAGATGGTTATCAAATTGGGCTTAGCAAAGATCTATGGGTTAACTAGGGGATCTCAGCAAGGACTTATGAACATCTCAAATATCACTAACATTCTAACTTTGCTAAGCTTATCTCCAGATTTGAGTTAGGTACAGGTTGGAAAGAGCGCTTTTTGGGAGAAAACTTTGGTTTTGTTGAAGAGTGATGGACTTTTGAATCGATTCTACTCAAGGAGTCGATGAGTCAATAATCATGACGAGACGACTACATTTCTCAATATGGTTGATTTCGACCCTCCTTTTGTCATGCCAGACTTCAATGGCAGACGTCTACAAGTTTGTAGGGCAGGGTGGGGAAGTTTTCTACACGCAAAAACCACAGTCTCGAGCATTTAGGTCCCAGACAACAGCTCATTCATCACAGTTGTTCCAGAAACATTCAGGGTATGAGCAATACTCCGACATGATCACCCGCATAGCTCAATCTCACGGAATCGACCCAGAACTTCTTCATGCAGTGATCCAAGCAGAGTCCTCTTATGACCCTATTGCCGTTTCCTACAAGGGCGCAATGGGGTTGATGCAACTGATGCCAGATACCGCTGCTAGGTTTGGAGTATGGGATCCTTACGACCCTGAGCAGAATATCTTGGGAGGAGCACGTTATCTTCGTGAGCTTTTAGGTATGTTCGATTCTGACGTGCAGCTTGCAGTTGCAGCCTACAACGCGGGAGAACAGAATGTCATTAAGTACGGAAGGAGAATCCCACCGTTTGCTGAAACAAGGCAGTATGTTGGCAAGGTGATGAGTCTTTATAAGGCTGATTGAGTGTGAACCTATGAATCAAATCGTGAAGGGGATAGTTTTCTCAAGCCGATAGTCAGTCTTTAGTGTTTCTTCTAGAAACCAACCGGGCAACAAATTCCCTATGTAGATGGTCGGCAGGGAGGAAGAATTACGGAATCACTAATATACGGATTATCTTGTGCTTCAAACTTAGGGTGATAGGGGCTTTTGGCGGTATGTTCTGATCAACCCTTGAGCGCAACCAAGAGCTCTGGAGCTTTAGATGTGATAAATAAAGCAGCGGACTGTGCGCCATCTCTTCTGTCGCTTTGATTGTGTATTAGAGCCTTCATTCGTGATATACCCTTATCATCACCCTTCAGAACGCTGGCATGTTTGGAGGCAGAAAGTGAAAACTTATCTCCTGTAGGGGGTAGGACCGAACTGAAAAGAAGTGAACGACATATACATGTAAACAAAGAAGTTGGATATGTCCTGATTTGAGAGAACAGCCCACCACTAAACCCTTTATATTCTCCGTTCGAGTCAATTTTGTTTTTGATAAAACAATTGAAAACCACCTTATTCAGGCCGCTTTCATCTTTGCATCCTAATATGGCTTCTCTAAGAGCCCTTGCGCGGTCATAACCTGAATCAGCGTGGTATCCTTTAGTATCATATCCCTTGGGGTCTAGTCGTAGGCATAGGTACTCATTAATGCCTATAATCAGCTCCTGCTGCATATTAAAAAAAGTCAGATCGCCATGATTAAATCCCGTATTTAATGAGGGCCCTACCGGTTTGCTATAAGAAGAGGTAAATGACGGTATCCCCTTCATACGTTTGAATTCATGAATTAGTGTGGATGTGCATTCATTGAGATAACTCAGTATTATATAAGATCCATCGTATCCGCCTCTGCCATTGAAAGCCGTGTCCAGAAGAGCATATATCGCAGCTTGCCTGGCTTCTTTTTCAGTCTCCGTTCGTTGTGGGAGCCTAAAAGCATCATCTATAGACTTATGCTTTGTATTATCTGATATAGATTTCAGGTAACTAGCGGAGACCTGAGATATATAGTCAATCGGTTTCTGAACAAGAAACGAGAGGTTTATCGGGATATTCTTCCTAGTTCCAAAGCTAGTTATTGCGGTATCATTATAGTAGACGTCTCTTACCCAACATATTTTTGTTTCAAGTTTGCCAAGCTTCCCGTCTTCAAGTACATAGTCATGGTCAACATTGGTGGTGGTCGCTGCTATCTCGACTGTTAAGTAATCTCCATTCTTATCTGCCAATGAATACGAAAAAAGGTCGTAATTTAGCTTCAGAAGTGGGTGGTAATTGTTTAGCTGCTTCCTTCTTTCTGTATTCAAGCATGCTGTCAGCCAAGCATCTGTATCAGTGTGCATCCTAAGCTGCTTCCCAATATTGTCACCCGTTCTTGAGAACCTACTTTGAATACTGGTTGAAGAATATTTATTTGCAATATCCTTAATTTCTTTGGTGTCGACCGGTAGGGCAGCTACTTTAAAAAATCTTTCATTATTGTATGCTATGGATATTTCTGCTCTTGGATTTTTTAAAAAACGCTCTAAGCCACCATCGATAAACATTTTCGGGGGCAAAATATTCTTACCGTTAATGACTTTTGAATCAGAGCTTGTCTTAATCCAGAAGTTTTCAAGAGCCGTACTCATGTCTACAGTTACGAGACACTCAAAAATATAACCCATGCCGGTGTATGCTCGGCGGGCCTTATCAGTGTCCTCTTCGAAGCCTTTCTGCCAAGCTGAATTCTCCCTAAGACCTGTTGAGGCACGCCAGGATGCTTCGCTTTTTGAGTAATACCACATACGGCAGACATAGCGCCCACCAACAACTCCATAGCCCAGTATTCCCCTGTATCCATCAGTCTCCTGCATGCAACTATGGAAGGAAAACTTTGCTCCATCACAAACAACGAATCCACTGTCAGCTTTTCCGACACTTTTACCATGGTTATCAAACCAATTCTTATAGTTATTAAATGGCATATTGTGGATCCTGTAGTTGTTGTGTTATCCCGCGCTTACTATACCCATCTTAACCAATACCGTTAAATAACGTTATAGTCTATCTCTTTTTATTGAATAGGTACTTCGATTCAGTCGAGCAGTGAGATATATAGCACCAGCAATCATAACGAAGCAGTAGGTGATAAGAATCATCAACTTTCTAAATGCGTGATCCACAAGGGCCTCCCCGGCTTGAGTAATTTGGCCACCTAGTTGTTGGCTAATCTCTTTATAAACAGCCAGTTGATCCTTATTTTGGCTTGCTCTATCCAAGGCTGCATGCAGTTCATTGATGGTTTTCAGAGAACTTTCAAGGTGCTCAAGAAAGTTCGTGTAATCAGCCAATGAAGATGAGTTGCTGCCGTCCTCAGGTAATGATCGATATTCTTCTAGCTTCGCAATTACACTATTAATCGATTCTGCCATTCGCTGGCCTTCCTCAAATGTTCTTGTGATCTCGGCCGAGACTGCTTTGAGTTCTGGAGTTTCCCGGTGTAATTCCTCAAAAATTGCTTTACGCTCAGCTGCAAGCGTTTCAGGGAATTTTTCCAGAGTTGTGCCTATACGGTTTGAAGTCTCAGTTAGGCTATTTGCATCCTCTATAAGAGAGGTTATCGAAGGATTCTTGAGCGTCCTCAAGGAAAGAAGCTCAGCCTGCCACTCAACAAGTTGGGGCATATGTTTGCCTACAAACAATGTTCTCTCACCAAAGAGACGCGTTTGTGATAATTCTCGCGCTGCAGGGTCCAGCCCAGCTAAGGGATCAAGATCTAACAGTGAAAAAAGACTGCCACTACCTTGAGATCCACTGTAGCTGGTCTGGGTCAAAATATCATTGACCAATGAGATACTGGCAAAAATTCCGTTGTGGCGATCCTCATCGGTGAGGGGTGCTTTCTGTTTTTTAATTGAAGCACTCAGTTCAGTTACCTGCTCAGGGCTCAACCAACGTCCAGCAATAGTCCAAATGTCCCTCTCGGCGCTAGCAATAGCGTGAAGAACAGGTGTTCCAGGCACGCGCGCATTTGCTCTTGTCCAGTGCTCCTGAAGCCTATCTTTGAGCGTACTCATGTAAACGACAACGTTCACGAGGTCGGCTAGTGGGTTCGAGCCTGTAGCCAGAGTCATCATATCTGTTGCGTACGCAAGCTTCATTTTGACTTCTTTGTAGCGGTCCATATGACCCCCGGCCGCTACATATTCACTAATGGCAACGGATTCCGTACTAATAAAATCATCGGCAAATCGCAGAAGATCCTCTTGTACAGCTACCGGATCCACCGGATTACTACTATCCAGCAAATGGGCTATGTAACGAACACCATTCTCAGGTCCAGAGGCAACCGCACTAACTAATGTGCAAGAGCCCAGCGCTATTGGTAAGGCAATGAGCATTAAGATTCTGGGGGCTAGTAGCGTGTTCAAAGGTTCAGTACGTTTTCTTGTGAAACCAGATCAGCAAGATCCATTATGGCATTTAATTTCTTTGAAGCTAGGATCTTTCAACGAAATCCTGAGCTTGCTTTAAGGGTGTTTCCTAGGTAGATTTCAGGTCATGTAGCACTAGGTTTAATGTATGATAAAGGACGTTATCATACATTTAGTATTGAATAAGGTGGGGTAGGTGACTTCTAATTCACTTGAGATTCTTGGCATCCAAAAACTTCCTAGGCTTTTCGTTCCGGACCCGAATGCAGCCAAGCGATTTATCGAGTTTTTTACGGCACGGATTCGAAATGCCAATACTCGGAAAGCCTATGCGCATGCGGTTGAGGAGTTTAGCTCGTGGTGTGAGTTGAATGGATTTGATGAGCTACAGGACATTGAGCCTGTGCACGTTGCAGCCTATGTTGAGACGCTTCAAACACGTTTAGCCGCACCCTCAGTCAAGCAACATCTGGCTGCCATTCGAATGCTTTTTAACTGGCTAGTAGTGAGTCAGGTCATTGCCGTTAATCCGGCAAGCGCGGTGCGCGGCCCTAAACATTCCGTCAAGAAAGGCAAAACCCCAGTACTAACAGCTGAGGAAGCTCGTGCCCTTCTAGAATCGATACCACCCGATAGCCCTATGGGACTCCGAGATCGGGCGCTCATCGCACTCATGGTCTATACCTTCTCGAGAGTGGGAGCCGCACTCAAAATGGAGGTTCAGGACGTCTATATTCAGGGAAAGCGCACCTGGGTTCGCCTTCATGAAAAAGGCGGGAAGCGTCATGAAATGCCCTGTCACCACACCCTCGAAAAGTATTTGCATGACTACCTCGAAGGCGGTGGCTTTTCTGGAGACAAGAGAGAAATTCTCTTTCGGACAGCAGAAAAGCGAGGAGGCGCCTTAACCGAACGAAGGATGACCCAGCCGGATGCGTACCGAATGATACGCCGTCGTGCGGCACAGGCAGGCATCTGGACCCAAATCGGAAACCACTCCTTCAGAGCCACAGGGATAACGGAGTATCTTAAGAACGGTGGAAAGCTTGAAATTGCCCAGCAGATGGCGAACCACGAGTCTGCAAGAACCACCGGGCTCTATGACCGCAGAGACGACCAGGTTTCACTGGATGAAGTGGAGCGGATACTGATTTAGAGGAAGGGCCAAGAGCCAATCAATCACGGACTGTTCCACCCAACAAGTGATAACTTATTCTTCTTTTACTCTCTGTGTCCCAGGAAGGATTTCTCTAACCGTAAGCCAAGAGACAAGCATTATCTCTAGACTGATTACAACTATTCCATATTCTGAGGAAAAGTTATCGGCGGCCATGGCAGATGAACTTTGTCGGAAAGCATGACCCGCCGATAAACGAACATTGGCACCAAAGGCAAGCCTGATAAATACAGCGGTAAGCTCATGGATCATCAAAAACCAAGCCCCTCCAGATAGGATCCGAAAGAGCCTCGATCTCTCCCCTGCTTCGGTCATTTGCTTCACCTGATGTTTTTGGTTGTTCAAAGTGCAACAGCCCCACTTTGTGGTTCACCGCACCACAATGTCCTTGAGCCTACGATATATGGTACGAAGTGCCTTTTTAAGTCTACATTCAGAATACATCACAGAGTGCACTTAAAACCAAACGGTTTCAAAATTGCTTAGGGGTTAGTCTTTGCGGTCCAGTACCTCAGCTGCTAACTTGTAAGCATTGCCATGGTTAAGATCGCAGTGAGTGCAACCCGGGCATCTTGATCTTAGCTCGAGTTATGTCCGGCTAAGCCTAATAGCTCCACCGCTCAAAAAAACCAGGCTCAGGTCCAATGGTAACGTTGTTCTCTCCCGGCAAAGTGATGGAATAGCTGTCCTCAAACGGACGTTGGATCAGGTTCTTCCAAAGCTTTCCAGGCTGAGTAAACATGAGATAGACACCCATGTTGTCCTTTGCAGGGGTTTTGAGCTCAATTACCTTCTTCTCATTTGGGAAAATCGGATAGGCACCTAACAACGCTGGGTCATCAGAAGTTGGGAAGGCTTGAGCCGCCACTGAATTGTAGGTCTGATCCAGAAAGGCCTTCTCACCCACTTGTCGAATAATTAGGTAAACCATTCGACCATTGTTGACATCAGTCGCGGGATTTACATAAAAGGTAACGGGCGGAGGGGGTTCAACCCCGTCAGATGAGCAACCACTCAAGACGGCTAGGCCCAATATCCAATACCGGATGAGAGAGCGGAGACCATGATGTTGTCTTTTGGCCATTACTTTTTATTTATTTCTGAGCAGTGTAAAGAGCTCGAAGGGGTTCTTTTTAAAGGTGAAACTAATCGGCATCCTAGATTTTGGATCTTCGGGCTCCGCGAGTATCCAATCATAGTTGGTTGCGGTCGATTTATCAGCCTGTGCAAGGAGGTGATAGAGCGACCAATAAGAATCCTCAACATCATCTGTTATGTATTTTTTGGTGGATTCCTTTTCCTGGGCCTTCACCTCAACCCCAACGTTTGAAGGTTGCTTTTGCCACCATTCAAAAGCAAGATCTTGCCATAAACCGTGTTGGTTAAATGCAAGCACTGAGGCGGACCCACTTTTTAGAAACCCTAGAGTTGCAATCGGTGCCGGGTGGTCCTCACTATCGTTGGGCTTAATAGAGGGTAAAAGATCTGCCTTGACGTTGATATGGATAGGGGTTTCGTTGCCGTCCTTATCCCACATAGCAATGGTGAGCGTAGAGGCAGCATTTAACTTAGATTCCATATCCAATGGAATCTGAAACACCGAACCGATGTCAGGTTTAAGCTTCCAACGACCCTCTTTAATATCAAACAGTGAGCTGTAATAGTCTCTGACCTCACTCCAGAAGGTTCCATTGTTTGGATGGAAGACTTTAATCAACTGACTCGGATTCACATCATTGGTCGAAGAAGTATTTCCAACAAAGGGGAAGTAACTCAGGAGAGGTGAAACCTGAGTTGACCAGAGCCGAGACCAATTCGTGGCAATCGTTTCGTTAATTTCCTCTCTGCCGAACTCTTTTGCCTTCACAAAGGGAGCCAAAAAAGGTCTTTGCCAGTTGGAGGGAACATTTAGTTCCCGCAACAAGATTTCTGCTCGCGTTAGGTAAGAGGCCTCGTCTTGGAGAAGAATGTCATAGGAGATTCGCCCCATGGGAGAGAGGATGGTCTTTAACCCGTTAGCGTCCCCGCCACCTTTCTTTTCGCTCTTGGTGGGTGGCGCATCACTCTTATCGAGCGCATCGCTCATCTCAGTGATGATGGCTATGAAACGAGCCAACTGAGGATACGAACCCGCCTGCTCTTGCATCAATTTCTCCATGAATTTGAAATCGGCCAGTCGATCCCTTACAGGCTGGTAGTTTGGACCGGATGGAATATCAAGAAGAACACTTTCTTTGACTCTAACAAGATTCTGAACAAATGCAGCTCCAGGACGTTGGAGCTCTTTAAGGAAGTTTTTCAGCTGTTCTGGGCTGGTAATCCGAATGACTATATTTTTGAAGAAATCCCAATAGGCATTGGCATATTTTCCCGAGTAGGCGCTCAGATTAGAAACGAAGTAATCAATCAACTGTTGTTTGTCAGCCTGAGTTAGAGGGACATCAGCGAGAAGGTTACTAAGAAGCTCAATGGAGGGTTTGACCTTTTGGTCATAGGCTTCCTTGGTAAGACGCACATCAACTTGGGCATTATTGATGAGCACGCCAGCCTCATCAGAGCTGATGCCGAGCTGGATACGGTAGGGATTGTTTTGTGGGTCAAAAAAGATCCACCCGTCATTTGAACTGTAAGTCCGATAGAAGGTAACGAGCAGCTGTTTAATCGCTGATCTATGAAGGAGAAGGTCCCAATTATTGGTATCGAATGAATAGTAATCATTTTCAATTGGTATCCTGACGATTCCTAGATTACCCGAAGAATCCTTGTTCTCCTTTTCGTGAGCCTCCATCATCCCTTTGATTTTCAAAAGACAATCAAGGATGTTCGTTGGGAGGTCACTGACGGCGATTGATGAGCGCGCAATTACGCTGAGGGCTTCCTGAAGATGTGGTGCAGTGAAATCAGCCTGACTTGGGATTTTTCTCCACTGCTCTCGAGTGTATGCAGAGATGTTGCCATTTTTTATGAGCCATTGCTTTTGTTCATCAAGAAATGGATATAGACGTCTACGGCCGTAAACCGCTTGCGTATTTTTGGTGTGGAGATGGATGTTTTCCAACTCCTGTGGACTGACGTAGTCATCTGATGACGCCCTATCTAATACCTCGACAAGGGATATCCATGGCTTTATGACTTCTACGGCATCTAGGGTTCCATAGTCATCCAGGCTGAGTTTTTTGAGATCAGCCTCGTCATCTTCCCCATTGGACTCGATGTAGTCTTTGATAATTTCATGGGGCAGATTTAACGCAACATCATCTTCCTCTCGATTGAAATAGGTTCCCACCTCGTTACTGGGGGTTGCATGAATCAAAGCCAGCCACCGGATCGTATTTCGATAGGACTCTTCATGACTTTGGGCCAGCTCAAGCCCCGGTAAAAGGTACGTGTCCCGTATCGCTTGTGACAATTGATGATTAATTTGTATAAGCTGGTCCTTATAGAACACGCCAAGGATATTGGGTAAGAAAAATCCAGAATGGATTCGATCTAGTAAACGATTAACATGGTTGAAATGTTCATGGGCTTTTAAGACATACTGACGCTGTGTCAGAGATGGCATATTATTAATGTAGTACATAGCCATCTGGATTTCATATCGATTATGCCAGAAGCTGTATTGTTGAAGCACAAGTAGGGCAATAAACAGGAGGCCTGCCCTTTTGATGTGTTTCTTAGATAAAGCATCAAAAGGAGAATGGATTATAGTTTCATTATAGAAAGGGCTATTAGATATAGTGTTATTTAATAGCTTTTGGTCATCGTCAGAAGTCAGACAGACGCGCTCTAATTTGCAGTCGACCAGATTATTTCTGACGAACCCCTGGATAAGCAAGTTTTCAATAGAATATAGGATGTCTCTGGCATTATTAAAGAAATGTAATATCTCATCAAAACTGGAACTTGAAGTACTAACTAGCGCATTAGGTATATAATTAATATATTCGCCTAGACCATCCCCAAAGGATGCGAATGGTCTACTGTCTTTCAACCTGACATTGATACCGAGCCCCGTAGATTCGGAGAATTCACTAAATGCCCCGTATCCTTGGAATCGATCCATATTGGTCAAGGCCAAATTAAATGAAACGGGAAAGCCCTTAACTTCCCGATATAAATCGAGGCTTCTGGTTAGAGCATCACTGACTTTGGCCTTCGTCTCGTCTGAGCTGTGACTGAAGAAAAATGCATCCACAACCAGGACAAAGCGCGTATCGATGGGCAGCTTGGACCAGAATGCCACCAGCGCATCAAGGTGGTCTCGTGATGAGGTGTACAAAAAGCTCGATGACAGTTCGACAAGGATGGTGTTGAAACCCATATTGACCCGCATCAATGGGGCGTTGGTACCTATCTCATCGCCTTCGGTATCTGGACCCTCATAGTCCTGATCGACATAGTTATTAATGAGTGTGGTCTTTCCCGAACGATCGTCCCCAATGACAATGTAGACCGGATAATCTCGGACGATGGGTCTTAGAGCTAAGGGAACACTTCGATGGAAGTCACTCCAGATATTGACCAGGGCATTCCTTGGGATGGCAGGCTTTCTGATGAGATCGGCCCACCAGCCCAATATCCTTTGCCCGAATCGCTTCCATATCCACCATGCGAGCAAAGCAAGACATACAGCCCCGAGCACAGCCAGCAGAATAAGCAGCCAATGCTCAACGATCCAGGGCAAGATATGTTCTTGTAGTTTTTTCACAACCTAATGTCCTTATTGGGGCCTTCTGCTTAGAACACGTCAAAAACGAGCTCAGAAGTTTCTGAATCATAGTCGACGGTGACGGTCTGATCGGCTGTGATCTGGTTTCTAAGAACCATTTCAGAAAGTGCATCCTGCAATTGAGACTGTATCACCCGCTTTAAGGGCCTTGCACCGTAAACCGGATTGAAGCCCCAGGTGGCCAGCTGATCCTTGGCGACATCGGTAATGTTGAGCGTAATATTCTTAGCGCTCAATCGCTTGATGAGTCGCTTGAGCTGAATATCGACGATGGGCCGCATGGTCTCTAGGGTCAACTGACGGAAGATTAAAGTGTCATCTAGACGATTCAAAAACTCCGGACGGAAATGACCCCGAACCACTTCCATGATCCGTGCCCGCATCGCACTCTGCTCTTCTTCGCTTTCGACGGGTTGAATGAGATCTGAACCTAGATTAGATGTAAGCAAGATTAAGGTGTTTGCAAAACTAACAACGTGCCCTTGAGAATCAGTCAGACGACCATCGTCTAACATCTGAAGGAAGAGATTGAAAACATCTGGGTGGCCTTTCTCGACTTCATCAAACAGCACCACGCTGTAGGGTTTTTGTCGAACCTTATTGGTTAAAACCCCGCCCTCTTCAAATCCAACATAGCCAGGAGGTGCACCCGTCAACCTCGAAACAGAATGCTTCTCCATGTATTCACTCATATCGATTCGAATAATGGCGGCTTCATCTGTAAATAAAAACTCTGCGAGCGCTTTGGCTAGCTCTGTTTTTCCTACCCCACTCGGGCCCAGCATTAAAAAAGAACCCAGAGGACGGTTTTCATCTTGAAGATCCGCTTTGGCTCTGCGAATGGCCTTCGCTATCGCCGTCACGGCTTCCTCCTGACCGACAACTCGCTCACGGAGGCAAGATTCCAACTGGAGGAGCCGATCCCTCTCTGAATCAATTAACTTGTTAGCTGGAATTCCCGTAATTTTGGCAACTGTTAGAGCAATGTCGTCCGGATAAACCGCGCTCTCTTGCTCGGTCTGATCGTCGGGATTGATGTCGGCAAACTCAGCCACCTCCTTTTCAGCGTTGGGAATGATCTTATATTGAAGCTCAGCAACTCTAGCAAAATCCTCTTCCTTGATTTTATCCTCAAGCTCCCGCTTAGCCGATTCAAGTGTCTGGTAAGCGGCTCTCACGGCCTTCATTCCTTCACGGTTTCTTTCCCAGGATTGTGTGAGTTTTTCGCTTTCTGCCCTTAATTCGGAAATTTCCTTCTCCAGCTCTTTTGCCCGAGTTGGATTTTCATTTCGAATGGCATGCAATTCGATTTCAAGAACAACGATGCGACGGTCAATTTTGTCGAGCGCATCAGGTTTTGAGGACAGGCGAATACGGACGGCTGCAGCCGTTTGATCAATCAGGTCAATTGCCTTATCCGGTAAATAGCGATCAGGGATATAGCGTCTGGAGAGATCGACAGCAGCTTGCAACGCATCATCGGTAATGATGACACCATGATGCTGCTCATATTTTTCCTCAACGCCTCTCAGAATAGTCATGGTTTCTTCTGGGCTGGGCTCTGGGACCTCAACCAGCTGGAACCTCCGATTCAGAGCATCATCTTTTTCAAAGAACTTACGATATTCGTCATGAGTGGTTGCACCCACGCAGGTCAGTTGTCCACGGGAAAGCGCGGGTTTTAGAAGGTTTGCGGCATCCATAGACCCTTCGCCCTTCCCTGCCCCAACTAGGGTGTGGATTTCATCGATAAATAAAATCGCTTTGGGAAGACTCTGTAACTCATCTACCAAGCCTTTAAGTCGTTCCTCAAACTCGCCCCTATATTTTGCCCCAGCGATAAGTTGACCCATATCAAGTGCCAAGATGGGAGCATCCTTGAGATTATCAGGGACATTCTTTGCCACAATGTATTGGGCCAGCCCTTCAACCACGGCCGTTTTGCCGACCCCAGGCTCTCCAAGGAGCAAGGGATTGTTTTTGATTCGTCTACAAAGAATCTGGATCGTTTTCCGTACCTCTTCCTCTCGACCGATAACGGGATCGAGGAAACCTTGTTGCGCGAGATCGGTTAAATTTCGGGTGTAGCGCTCAATGTAGCTGCCGGTATCGTCATCAGAGCCTTCTTGGTTCAAAACTTTTTGCCTCTCGGTTTGGGTTGTTTTTGAAGCGGCATCGACAAGACTCTCCTTTGAGGCCCCAGATTCAGTCAAAAGCGCAAGAATCTGTTGATCTTCGAGTAAGGCGAGCTGCAAGTGTTTGACGCCGATTTTTTTTGAGTCCATACCAAGAGCGAGGTCGTCAGCCTTGATAAATAAAGCCTCGAGATCTCTACTGACCGGTGTGTGCTGATCTCCACTCAGCGCCTTGGGTGTCTCGGCGAGCTTGATTTCGATTTTCATCGATAAGACTTCAAGCTTCAGTCCTTCTGCTTGCAGAAAAGCTGCGGAATCCGAAACCAAGGCTTGAAGGAGATGCAAAGGGGTAACATAGGCATGGCCTTTTTTGACGGCAATTCGACAGGCCTTCTCGATAATTGACTGTGCGGGAGAACTGAACTTTTCAATAATCATGGGTACACCTTTGGGGATATCTGTATGAGCGATTAAACGTTAATTTCAGTCAGTGCAAGCATTCTAACTTTTGATAACGCTTTATAAACGGGAATCTTGCTGCGTCTTTCAAATTCCCCCCTGAGATAAAGGCGCTTTGCCCACTCAGCATCAATCTCACCCTTCTGGTTGAGTTTGGGAACATAGGGAATAATCTCGATCTGGTCGGGCAAAGCGAATTCACCACCATTTTCCTGAATGATTTTATTGAGATCCGACTTAGATCGTGGATCCATAAAGGCAAGCAGGACGAATTGGCTGCCATTGGCTACGGGTAATTCAATAATGGTGTGCCAACACAAGGGAAGCTCGACACATCGGTAAACTAGCTCTTCAGGAAAGGCCATCCCCGCCCTTCCTGTTGGATAGCAACCCAAAAATCGGTGGGCGTTTTCATGAGCAAGAAGAATAAAGGGGGTGGGGTTATCGATGGGTTTGTCCTCGGCGTTTAGAGATGTTACATACCGCCCCGAGGAGCCTTTTGTGGGCATAAGGGGTGCTGCAACGTCTCCGAGGTACCAGCTCTGTCCGGGTGCGGGATAAAGATCAAAGTCAAAGAGATTAGTTGACCACTCTGATCCAAAGGCAATGCCAGCCGAGGATGCCGTCCATTGCAGGTCGGCATGGGGCGTACCTTCGAGATCAAGTTGTTTTGTGAAGTTTTGCCATTCTAGGATTCGATGCGAAACAAGCGGGCTCCGAAACCAACGCTCCCAAACCCCTGTCCTTGGGGTATTCAGTTGGGCCTCCATGAGGGGTTGCATCATTTTGGGTGAAATACCTATGACCTCCAAGGATTCCAGCATTAGATGACGGATGAAAGATTCTGGTGTTTCGCCATTCAAACAAATCAAGCTTGCCCCGCAGAGCAAGGCCATCAATTCCGTAAAAGGGCTGGTTGAGTCCTGAAGGTCAACATAAGAGGCCATGCGGCTTCCTTTTTGAAGCCTTAAAATCGAATGGCCGTCTCGAATCAACCTCAAGAAGAGATCCTGAGCGGTCAGTTCAACTAACGCGCTCATATCGCTCGAAAAGGGATCCGGTAGCCTCAAGGCGACGGCAGATGAGGAATATCGACACGCCTCCTTTGCTCTGCGTGCATCTCGAGTGAGATCGAGAACTGATGATCGTAAGGCCTCGGGGATCCACTTCAATAAAGAAGGCTCGACATGAAGGTGATCTTGAGGGTTGGCGTCGAGAGTGCTTTGGATGACGACAGGTCCCGTCGGGTTAATGAGAAGTGGAATAAGCCCCAAACGGAATGCGCAAAGAAGGGAAACAAGTCGCCGGTAAGGGTGATCACAAATGATACAGACCGATTCACCTTCTTGGATTGAATTAGCAAGCCATCTCGAAGCGAGTCCCTCAACCTCGTTAGCAACTTGGGAGTAACTGACAGAAACTAAATCGCCCTGCTCATGCCAGCTAAGGCATGGGTGATCGAGGGAAAGATTCCTTTCGATACAATCACCAAAAAGGTCAATATCCTTCCCGAAAACTGACTTACAGCCAAATCCATAGCTCTCTCTCCAGCTTCTAAAAAGATCCAACCAGAAGAGAGAATTATCTTCTGGGGACAACTTCATGAAAGGTGGTAAGGCCTCGCTTCCAGATGAATGAGAGGGGCTAACTAGCATTCCGGTTTACCCTGCTGATTATTACGAGACAGTGACGGCGGTTTGACCCGCAAAACTGATACTAATCTGTCCCGCCCACATGCAAAGCAGGTTACAGCTACTCGTTAAGGTTGGCATAGAACCCGTGAGTACAGTTGGGGCCCCTGGAATCCAGGGAGCCGCGGTTGCGGGAACGCAGGGCATAGGCGTCAATACTCCCATTGCTGCTGCAGTTGCGGCAATGACCGTTGGATTACTGGGGCTTGAGCACATACCAAAGGTCGGGACATTGGTCATGGGAGCATAAGCCATGGTGTTACCCAGAGGCGTAGGGGCCTGAACACCACTTGTAGGCAGAACGTTCAGGGGAACTGGGGCAGCACCAAAGCTGCACTTAATCATTGCAAGAGAGACGGTTGCGTCAGCCATAAGTTTTCCTAACCCGATTAAAGATCAACGTCAATGAACCCTTTCTTATCCACCTGATACAGTTGGTTCAATGCCATCCATTGTGGAGAGTCCTGCAAATCCATAACTTCAGTAATGGTTGAAATATTCTGAACCATTAGAAAATAGTATCTCGAGAAGATATCTGGAAAATAAAGCTTAGGGTCAAAGGACTCTAAAGCTTGGTTAATGTCCATAACAACGACCGCGGCTTTTAAAATATCGCCTTTCTCAACCACACGTTCGAAAACCTCCATTTTTTGAATAAGAAGGTCTAGATGGACCGAGCCTGTTGTACCTATGCCTCTATTTTCACTCCCAGAGGACGCAGTATTCTCCTCGCTCGAGGGAGTCGAGGTATCCAAAGAAACGCTTTCCTCTGCCTGAACAGGGACTGGAAGTAGCTTTATAAAATCTTTGAACCAATTATTGAGTTCTGTGATTTTTTCTAATACAGTGCCTGCCTCTTCAGCAAGAACGGTCGAAAGGGCACTTCTTGTCACCTCGGAGGCAGAAATGAAACTGTATACATTTTCAGGTGTGTAAGTGGTAATCCAAGACTGCCAAAGTGGGCCAGCCTCAATTTCGAGGGTTTGGAGGTCAATCAAGATTTGCTTGAAAATCCATGGAAGGCTCGTTTTGGCGTATTTATCTCGTTTCCCTTCAGGCCCTACTGCATGCCATGCGGAGTCAAGGAGTATGTTGAGCGTCTGGTAAAGATTTTCGAGCGTAGCGAGTTTGTCCTCAATCGTCTCGCTGTAAATCGCATAGGAAAGCATTCGGACATCGTAAATGTTTTTTTCTGCCAAACTCAGAGTGAGATCATAAATACCCTGATAGTTGGCCTCATCCACGTAAGCTCTCATCATAGAAAGCTCATCCGAACCAATATCAAGGGAAATAGGTTCAACAGATTCGTCTATAGCTGATAGTAGGTCGATTAGCATAGTGTTACCGCTTGATTGTTTCAGGTGGGTATCGGTCCGTAATGCAGAGTGATCTTTTTGAATTGATCTTCCTGCCCCTTGAATCGCTCAAATCCCAAAGTGATACTGTCCTCTTGCAGAGAGAGCCAACGGTTAGAGTCTCTAACCACAAGCACTATCTCCACAAATAGATCAAGACTTTGGATTAAGGGATAAATGAACTGATGAAGCCGTGCCTTGGCACAAACATGCCAAGGTTCGTTATGCAGGTTATTCTCGTTGTCTGAAATAAGCGTGATTCGGTGACAATACCCAAGAATGCTGAAATAGTCCCCTAAAATCATTTCAAGTCCGATTTTGGAAGTCCCAAGAACACAGGGTTTTGAGGCTACGGAATGATTGATTTCATAACGTTCACACCTGACCTGAAGCTCCGGGAAAACCATTGAAAAGAGATGCTGTAGGTGCGAAAGGGATGTAAAACTCGCCATGGTTTTAATCCAGTTAAAACGCGATGCGCGAATGTAGGCAATTTGAGGCATTAAGCTGCCTAACCAAGTTTTAAGTAGGTGCTGATCGAAGAAACCAATGAGGTCCTGAAAATGGCTTTCATCAATAACGCCTTCATCAACCATGTTGAAGAAGTAGCTGGGCAAATATCCATTAGCACTCGCAAGCCCCATGTAAAGGCCAATAGTTACAGCCTGATTGTTTGGATCAAAATGAATGCTCTTGAGTACGGAAGGTTGCGATTCAAGGCCTAAGTGGCCTTCGACCTTGATAGACGAATAGTCAAACCCTAAGTGGCGTAAAAGGTCTACTAATGCGTAAAGATCAAACGATCGGATATTTTTAGCGATCCTTTTTTTAAGCTCAGCAGACAAGGGTTCATGAGTGACCGCCTGCTGCTGAGAATGATGCGAGTGTGACTGATCGTCCATTTATATGATCGCGTTTACCCAGACCTTTGCGCCATGTCGAACGGACTAGCTTGCATTATTTTCGGCCCTCTGGATGTCCAACGCCCAGCAAATTTCTTCCAGGTTCTGGAGCCTTTCGAGCGCCTCATTGAGCCTTTCTGGGTTGAGACGGTCCTCGATGATAAATAACTCTTCAAAATGCTGTATGTATACTTTTAATGGCTCATTATCGGGGTATCTTGAAAGCAGTTCCTTTCTAAGCATGCCATACTCGGAGAGTGACTCATCGCTCCCCTGCTGTTCTTGTGAGGTATCGCTCCAATTAATAGAGTAGCCCTGCGGTCTATTGATCTGGGAAGACATGCTGGTATCCCCTAATAGGCTGGAGCGCTGATGGGAACCAAGCTCATCAGGCTTAGGATAAGGTAAAGAAAAACAGGGATAGACGCATAGTAAGTCCAAGCTGGCAGCTTCCAGACGGCTTTCCTGGGTTTGTTGTGTTCAATAAAGGCCTCCTGGGGGATGGCCTTGATATGGATATAAGATAATAACTCAGTCATGAAACCAGATTTAGTTTCGGGGTCGAATATATGCCGCCCTTTGAATCCATCATTAAGGCAGAAATAGAAGGTCTGAAATGTTATTTGACTGATATCATTTCTCCCTCTAAAAAGCTCGATGTATTTGTAAAAAAGATTACCCGCGTCCCCTGTTCCGAAAAGTTCGTCTTGTAACGGTCTCCAAGACTCAGAAGGAAAATTATCGACATGGGCGCGGGCTACCTCATCGCAGTGCGAGGCAAGCGCAAAAACAACGTAATAGCAGTTGTTTTCGCTTAGAAACTCCTTGGTGTTCTCGTGGATCACCCTCAAGGATTTCTTGACACTCTCTCGAACGCCTTGAATGTCTGGGCATTCTGTTTCCAAGTCTTTTAGCGGTTTAATGCCATCAAGCAGGGAAAGGACAGACCACCAATAGCCGACGGTCCTCCGTCTGATTAATTCAATCTCATTCATGGGTGCCCTGCTCCAGGGTAACCAGCACTTTCCGTTGTGTGCTGAGCTGATTTAACACATTCTCTAGATGCGTCATAAATAGGCTGAGATACTCTTCTGCGTCTTCCAATAGCGTCATGTCAAAGGTTAAAAAATAAATGACATAACCTGCCGTTACGGATGAGCCAAGGACGGATCTAAATTCATAGCGAACGTCCTGCAATGCATTGCATATATCCTTGAAGAAATCATTGCTCAAACAACCCACCGCATCAAGGATTGCCTGAATATCGCGAAAACTATAGAACTGCTTGTGTGAGATCTGGAGGAGATTTAATAGGATTTCGCTCTGTTCGTGGTTTTCAGAGATGCCTCTACCGACAGGGAGTACTGCCCAATCCCAAGTAGCCCCTGCAAGGGTTCTTGAGAACAGCAGAAATTTACAAGGCCTATCTCGATCTTCTGCGTAGGAAGGTTGGTGCCACAGAGCGTCTACATGGACCACCACGGGCTCATCGAAGGATTGAGGCAGATGTAAGATGAGATTGGAGATGGGCCTACCCTGGGACCACGCCGCTTTAGCATCGACTTCATAACTGCACATGTTATGTCCCATGATGCCACTGATCAGTGGCGTCATACCTTCCTTATTGACTTGATAGACACCTAAAGGTTTGTAGAAGGTAAACGAGTCGTCTTCAGATGAAGGCAGAATCGGATATTGGGATAACTTTCCTTCTGAGGTGATTGGCCTTGCATGGATCTGTTTGATATTGAGCACCTCAACACAATGAAGCTGGAATATCTCCTTGTTAATGACCAATCCCTTGGGCCAAGGCTCAGAGAACTCGAACTCAACGGAAAAGCTGTTATAACCACTTTCTGGCTGGGGTAAATTGAGATGTAAGAACAGCTCAACCCGAGGGTCATGAAAAAAAAGCCGCTCTAATTCGATGGGATGAAGGTGCTCGTCCTGATCTAGGGGTAACGGCAAAGACCCAAAAGAAGGCGCCTCCATTTTGTGCCACTTTTCAGACCCGCTATTATCACGATCATTAGTATCTCTATAAGATACGCGAGAACTAACCAACTTCCGCCTGAAGTAACCCAATATTCTGAAGGATGAAAGTGTATCGCCAATATAGTCAAGGAAAAGGCTAAGCGGGTCAGGTGCGATGAAGAGTTTATGGACTGAAGAAAACTCTAATTTCAGTCTTATGCCTTCCAATTCTGTAAGCTCGGTCGATACCGACTTGAGACGAATGGGCAAAAGTGTGAGGTTGGAGCGAGTTTGAAATGAATAGGTCGATTGCTTGTCGGTCACCAGGGAAAACTCGGTCCCACGCTCTAAAATCGTGGGTTCTAATAAAAGGCCACTGGTCGTTGCGCGCAAAATTCCCACATCGGGAATTTCCGTCAGGAAATATGGAAATAACTGTTGGTAAAGACGATTTCGATAGCTTCTGATGTTACTTAGCGCGGACACATGCGTACGCGCGCTAAAAAAAGCCAAAGACTCGAGCAACCTTAGGACATCAGGATCCTCGTTAGAGTAACTGGTTTTCAAGCCCGAAAACCTGTGACTCACATGATAGTCTAGGACAAACTCATTCAGCGCCTGCATCTGCTCAATGTAGGAACGGAAAAGTTGTTCGTTAGTCTCCATTTAAGATCCCAAAGTAACCATGCTGCCCTGAACAGCAATTGAAGTACCCTTAACCGTAGTGGTCATTCCCTGTACGGTCATAGTGGTATCCGCCTGAGCGCTGATGGTGTTCCCAGTAATTTTGGCCGAGTTAGTCCCTGATAAGGTTGAGGAAGGGCTAGTAACAGAAACCGACGAAGTCCCTTTTACAGTTACTTGGGAGGATTGCAGCGTGGCACTGTTATTGCCTTCTGCATTCAAAGTTGCACCTGAGAGGCTCAATGCGCTCGATGCTGTCACACTGACGTTAGCGCTGCCCTGTAATGTCATATTGCCTTTTGATGCGATCCCAAGGGTACCGCTTGCCGACATCGTCGTATTTTGTGATGAGGTAATGGAGATGGTCTGTGCATTGAGACTGAACGTGCTGCACTGCATCGAAATTCCAGTCGGCGTCTGAACAAAACTGGATGTGTTGTTCTGGTTCTTAACTGTGACACTGACCTGGCTGCCATTGAGGCTGATGATCTGGCTAATTTGGCCACTGCTGGCACTGGCGGTAATGGTGATTCCGCCCGTTTTATTGAGTTCAATTTGGCAAAGTAAGGTTGAACTCATGAGGATGAAGTCTCTTGAGTTTGAAGAAGAATGAAGCCCTCCCCAATGCTAATCGTCTCGGTATCCTGAGCTTGCTGTCGATTGATGTTGAGCTGAGGAACGCTATTTGTGTATGTGTGTGTAATGCTGGTCTGACTCGTCGAGCTCTCTCCCAAAACGATAGCATTTCCCTGCCCGCTCATGGGTAAAGTGGCATAGCTCAACCAATCAAGGTAGGAATCGATGCTGGCTGAATTTAGCCATAAATTGACTAGCACCTGTTGGTTCTTATATGGCGGGAAATAAAACTGCCCACTCATATTGACAGGGGCATAGGGAACATAAACCAATTGATTGTTCCAGAGGGGAATCTGGACCTGGTAGCAATTGCTGGAGGTGGCACTATCCTGAACAAACGCATAATTATTAGCGTTGGAAGCACCTTGGTTGGAGTAGACAAGCCCCTGAACCTGGAGAGGGTAAACGGGCGCCCGATATTCAGGTAATAAGGGGTTGGTGCCGCCCGGAAAGACGCCTGTCACTTCATAGGTGAGGAAATAACTCGCGCCCGTCGCCCCATTGTTGTCCAGTAAGCGACCCGAAATATTTTCGTTGTATTTAGCACGCAGTTTTATCCGCGTAACCGTTAAAGTTTGTCCTGACAGATAGGACTGTTGACTCCAATTGTTATTAGTCGTTTGGAACTGCACGGTATTACCGGGAACCAGCATGGTCAAAGGCAAAGCCGAATATCTCCAGGTTGCAGTTGCAGGGGGACCCGGGAATCTGGCTTTTTGTAGAGTCACTTCATTAGTAAAGAGCGAGGGGGTCGTACAGACGGTCAAATAGTCCCTCGCCAAGGGTGTAATAGCATTTGAATTGGTGCCTTGTTGGGTCGATGGATTTGTAGAAAGCGCATTGATTACAGAGAGCTGGGTGTAATTGACCAATGGCAGGTCTACATTCACTCCAAAAATATATTGGCTGGCGCATGCGATTGCCGTCCCGGCCGCGGGCAAAGCACCCGCGATGACATAGCCTGGTGTTGCGTAGTTGTAATAGAAATACCCGTTGTTTTGATCGACTAGCCAAATCAAGAAATCGTAGAATGACCTCGGTTTCCCATCCGGAACGTTGATCCCTGTGTTCACACAAATCTGCGCTTGCGAAGCGGTTAGCACTGACCAGTTGTAGGTCACCGTAAACGCTGAGGTCACCTGCGCGCTAATAACAGCCTGATAGGTGGTATTGGTATACAGCAGTTGAGGGAAATGTTGAGACCAAAAGAATTTCAGTGGGTCTTGGAAGCTGACCGAATAAATCCGGTACAGCACCGGGTTGCTTTGGACGTTAGCTCCCCCAGAATCCAGGTTAGTCATAACCTCTTTGAAGCTACGACGAGTCACAGTCCCATTTAATGTCATCGGGACAACACTGCTTTGCTGACTCCCTTCGTTCCCCGGTTCGATCGTAAGCACAATCGGGATGGGCGTCGCTGCTTGAAATGGTGTATAGAGCGTATCGGATTGAGGGTATGCAACGACGAGAAACTCTACCGTTCCCTCAAAACCCCAGGGCTTAATGTCTAGGTCGAGATAAGAAATGTTACCGCCAGGGACTGAGTAGGCACTCCCATTGACAGTCAGCGTTAAAGTCGCCTGAATATTATCCAGGAAGTCGAACTCTACTCCGTCACCTGCCATCTAGGTTCACCTATCTCGGTATAAATTTTTATTTTTTCCATTTCATTGGCAACTCGACATTCCAGCAACAGGCTAATTCTGGATAGACTGGTCGAAGGCTGCTTCGTCAAGGAAATGATCTCGACGTTTGTGGCATATGTTTCGATGTTTCTTCTGATTTCATCAATGGCTGCATCAGCAATTTGATCAGTATCTGTGTAATGAGATAAGTCCCTCACCCCATATTGCGGATCGAAATAGGCAAACCCCGCTTTTGAGTTGATAATGTTGGATATATCTTGAACGACCCTCCAACAGCGTCCTGCCTCATAATCCGTTCCAGATTTCCCATACCGCCTAAGGATCCCCATTTACACCTGACTCCAATAGAGGAAGAATCGGGTAGTTCCAAATCTTTTTTCACTCAAGAAAGCCAATGAACGGTCATTCAAAGCTTGTGTAAGTTCCTCTCCTTTTTCCATCTCATAGATTTCAACTTCAGGACCAAAGTAGTGCTGAAAGATAGGGCGACTGATTTTCTTAAGCCCAATGCCCCCCAGGAAATATTTGTGGATAATCTGTAAACGAGGCAGAGCAGAGAGCTTTACCGTTTCGAGATTAACATCGGATTGGACATTTTCTTTTTGAGCCAAGAGAAACCATTTCTCTGCGGTCAGACAATCATCGGTCATGACCAGACTCATAACTCCAGCACTTTCCTTGAATTCGGTCATCGGCGTGACACTTCGACCTTGGTCCAATATACCTAAAGTGCCTCGTATCAGCTCTTGTAAGCACCCTGCCAGATTGTCATGTTGGTAGGGTTTACCAAAGAGTGCGGGCTCCGTTCCTTTATAGTTGGCGATTTCTAGGTAGAAATGCTGAAGACGATCATAAAAGACAAAGGGATGGGGTTGAACCTCCCCCAAAGTATTTTCTATGAAGAGCTTGAAATATCTCAACTCTGTCAAGAAACGCTTGGCCATGATGAGATTTTCACCCGAGAGCTGAATGTCAGCGAGCTCTTCTCTCAGGGTATAGGTATATTTTTCTAGAAATCCACGCAGGCCAGAGAGATCGTCCTTTAAAAAGACTGACGAACCGAGCTTTAGCAGGGGCGGAATGTAACCTTCAGATAACGTCCATTCTGAACGTATATTTTTTTCGAAAACGCCAAACTTTAAGTATTCAAGAGTTCCTTGTACATCCTCCGAAAGAGACAAGTACAGTCTCCATGACCATGTCGGCATGATGCTTGACGAGGTACTGTTGGGAGCTCCTCTCAATTTAGCGGTTTCTTCTTCTGGTGGAAGAAGGTGAAGAAAGACGGACAAACGGGTTTCGCTGCCAGTATTAAGGTTCAGGGTGTTGACGGTGGCGTTGCCACCGACCGTCAATGCCCTACCCGATTTCATAACAACAACACCTGAACTCAGGGTAAGCAGCCCATCCGTACTGAGCGCTTCATTGAGTTCAATATCTGCTAATCCATAAAACGGCAGGCCTGCAGAATATGTCCTAATTACTGAATCAGACAGCAGGGACTCTTCGAGTCCCCGCATGTGTTCAGGTAGAAGGGTTTGGCCTATAGTCCATGACAGACGAGGTAGCGATATCATGAACGACTTACATCCAACGGGTTAAGATTACAGTCTCGCATCCAGACGGAGTTCAACATCCATTCCTTCGAATTGGATATGCGGGAGAACGGCCATCTTGCAGTCATACCAGCCGATAGAACCAGGACGCTCAAATACCTCGATGCTTGCAGCCTTAAAGGGGTAGGCCTGCAAAGTCATGTCGTCTGGATTCACTACGGTAGTGACATATTGGTTAATCCAATGCAAAAGTGCGTTTTGGATGTAGTTCGCATCAGCCGAACTACCAATATTGTCTCTCATAATACATTTGACGTAATGGGCAATACGGGTAATCGAGAAGGTGTAAGACAAGTTGGTTGCAAGCTGGGCGTTTTCACTATCCTTAGGATCTTGGAAGGCCTTTGCTTTCTTAAGGGATTGTGCGCTGAAAAAGCAGGCATCCCCGGTCCCCTTACGATACACCAGCGGAATAAATCCTGAGTTTGCGAACTCTAGTTCTCTATAGTCAGGAATGACCATTTCAACGGGGATCTTGATTTCATCTTCTCCACGAAGATTGAAGGTATGCACAGGAAGGCCCGTAACCAGACCGCCGCCTTTTGGACCTCTCAGGTACTGGCACCAACCAGATGATTCAAATGAACGAACCATGTTTTTGGCAAACAGGATAGCAGAGCTACCCCAGAGGTACTCCCCATCGATGTCCCCTCTTACACTCTCCTTGAACTGGAATCCCTTCCCGACGGGATTGGTCACCGGATCGTAAGGCAGTCTCAGTACATAACGGGGTAAGGTTAACCCAAGGTACGCGGACTCTGGGGTATCCCTTAGCGCATTCCAGGAACTATATTTTGGATTGTTTAACAGCCCCTCAAGATCCTTGATGGATGCAAGCTCTGCAATGGAATCACAGCCAAAGAATTCTGGAGACATTGAAGATATAAACGGTGCATGACTCGCAGCCGCAATCTTTGACATGATTTTGAGCCAGTATTCATCAGCCGGGGTATGCTTGAATTCATAGAGGCCGACAATCGCGCCGAATGGCTTACCACCATACTGGTCATATTCAGCAACATAAAGCTTCTTGAACAAAGCGCTGCCGGAGATATCAACACCGTTGCTATCGAAATCCTGGAACAGCTCATCTTTGCTGACATCCAAGATATCAATCATGACGTTGGCTCTGAAATTCGTAGATCTGATCAGATCATCCAAGCCACGCCAATTGGATTCCAATTCCTGAAACTTTGCGTTGTGCAAAACTTCATTAACCTGCTGTTCAACCACCTGGTCGATCTTGGCGATTACCCCGAGAACTAGGGCCTTATCAAATTTGCCTGCACCTGCAGCATCAATATTGAGCAACATTGCTGCAAGCCCGGATAGAAATCGGTCCTCATCCCTGAGGGATGCCGTTTCAATTTGTAGCCCTTCCTTGACCGCAGGCACGGGCTCTGCAACCTCTGGGTCAAGTCTCATACTTGAAAGGAATCTTTTGAGGTCTATTGCTTCGCCAGTTTTCTCTAATTCTTCGGTAGCCATAATTTAACCTTGCTGAGAGTGTATTAGGATGGTGGGTGTGGTACGACTTATTACTCTGATGGCTTATCACCAGAAGGCAGCTTGAGTCCCTCAAAAGCCTTTAGATCCGCCATAACTTTCGCAAGCTCCTCTGGCTTACTCATCAACTCATCAAGTAGTTTTCGAAAATCTTTGCGATTGTCCACGTTAGAAAGACTCTCCTCAAGAAGTCGCTTCACCATAAGCATTGCCTCAACCTTTGGGATCTGGTGAGCAATCGCATCAGGCTTGAAAGCATTCATGGAGTCTAGTTTAAGGCTGACATCAATGTCCTCTCCACTTGCTGGGTCGACATGGTTTGGAACTGTTACATTGAGAGAGATACCCATCTCTTTCATTACAGAATCCGTATTGGTGCCATCCATTGAGTGCATCTGTCGCTCTTCAAGATCGACTTTGCAATCTACGGATGATCCACCCGAAAAATTTCCGGTTATAAGCTGGCGCAACGGCAACACCACATCTGCGGGAGTTCCGTTGACCTCGGTTTTATAGCGGAGGGTTAACCTTGATTTTGGGATTTCGTCTTGGACAGCCATTTCATCACCTAAGAGTCTAATTCTGATTGAAAGATCTTAAATTAAGGGCCCCTTTGGGGCCCTTAGAATCGTCATCATGCGGTACCGAACACACTCACGTACTTAGCCGTTGATGAGTTGGCCATGTAGAGAGTCTGTGCTGACCCTGGCGTTGGAGCAAACGCAAGATCACAACGGTAGAGGAAAGGACTGATGATGCGAGGATCTCTTTCACGCTCAATGTTAAGCGCAAGAACAGAGCCCTCCTTCGCAACGACCCCAGTCATGGCTGCACCATTGGTCCAGAAAGTTTGATAAAAGACTGGAGGCGATGCTTGCTGGTCGTGATTGTAAACAGCAAACTGGATTGAAATTGCAGTGTCAGAAATTCCCGCTGCTAGAAGATTCAGAATGGTCACCTGGTTGGCATTGTCCACCAGAAAGCTCATTCTGACTGGTTCGGTTGCGCCGCCTTGCCAGCCACAGTAATCCATAACCCCAACCACTTGTAGGCTGTTGGTCGCTGCAATCGGGTCCCACAAATTAGTCATGTTGACGGCCAATGCAGTGCCGGCAATGCTGAGTGCGTTCACGTAGCCTACAATCGTATTGTGTCCCTTGACCCAATTCATTTCTTGTCCGACGTCGCAATTAAAGTCCTGGATGATTGGCATTTCGCTCTCCTAAGATTGATTGATGAAGACCTTTTAGGGCAGATAACCTGCTTTAATTAACAAACTCGCTTCAAGGCCCAGTTTCCGGCTCTAAAGGCGTAAGCCGGAAAAGGTATACCAACATTAATGTAGTCAAGCAACTGAAATTTGCCGAAGATGGTGCCCATAAATTGAAGCATCTCGGGACCAAACTC
>CAYFLM010000008.1:0-36027 GCA_964343925.1 uncultured Methylococcus sp. | reverse complement strand
ACGAACCTCCGTTCATGCTCGAATGGCGTCTAAAAGCCTACCGCCAATGGTTGACGATGAGAGAGCCCGATTGGGCCTACCTCAACTACACTCCGGTAGATTTCCAAGCAATCAGTTACTACTCAGCCCCCAAGGTCAAGGAATCCCCCAAAAGTTTAGAGGAGGTGGATCCTAAACTCCTTGAAACCTACAACAAGCTTGGAATCCCGCTTTATGAGCAGGAACGACTTGCAGGAGTTGCGATAGATGCGGTTTTTGACAGCGTTTCCGTAGCCACGACCTTTAAAGACAAACTAGCTGCAGCCGGGGTCATCTTCTGCTCAATGTCAGAAGCCATACAAACATACCCTGATCTCGTGCAGAAATACCTTGGTTCTGTCGTTGGGATTAACGACAATTTTTATGCCGCCCTAAACTCTGCCGTGTTTTCCGATGGCTCTTTTGTGTACATCCCCAAAGGGGTCAGATGCCCAATGGAGCTGTCTACCTACTTTAGAATTAATGCTGCCAAAACGGGGCAATTTGAAAGGACCTTGATCATTGCAGACGAACAAAGCCACGTCAGCTACTTAGAAGGCTGCACCGCACCGATGCGAGATGAAAATCAGCTACACGCAGCGGTAGTTGAATTAATCGCTCTGGAAGATGCCCAGATCAAATACTCTACTGTGCAAAATTGGTACCCGGGCGATGAGGAGGGCAAGGGGGGTATCTACAACTTTGTAACAAAAAGAGGGGACTGCCGAGGTAATCGCTCTAAGATCTCCTGGACACAAGTGGAGACTGGCTCAGCAATTACTTGGAAATACCCGAGCTGCATTCTTCGGGGTGATGACTCCATCGGCGAGTTCTATTCCGTTGCGGTCACCAACCACTACCAACAAGCGGATACCGGAACCAAGATGATTCATATGGGTAAAAATACCCGAAGCACCATCATTTCAAAGGGAATTTCCGCAGGCCAGGCTCAGAACACGTACAGGGGGCAAGTCAAAATCCTTAAAGGCGCAAAAAACGCTCGAAACTATACCCAGTGCGACTCACTGCTGATAGGAGATCGCAGTGGAGCACATACTTTTCCTTACATAGAGGTAAGGCAGCCCAGCGCAAAACTTGAACATGAGGCGACCACCTCAAAAATCAGTGATGACCAACTTTTCTTCTGTCAGCAAAGGGGCATATCAGCTGAGGACGCAGTCTCAATGATCGTAAACGGCTTCTGCAAGCAGGTCTTTCGTGAACTCCCCATGGAATTCGCAGTAGAGGCCCAGGCACTTCTTGGAATCAGCCTTGAAGGTAGTGTGGGCTAAATTATCAACACAGTATTTTTACGCTTATGAACATGCTCAGCATCAAAGATCTTCACGCGAGAGTCGAGGACAAGACTATTCTGAAGGGCATATCCCTTGAAGTGGGGCCCGGGGAGGTTCATGCCATCATGGGACCCAATGGGTCAGGAAAGAGCACGCTTTCCAATGTTTTGGCGGGAAGGCCCGGTTACGAAATAACCGAAGGCGAAGCCTATCTTCAGGGCCAAAATATCTTGGAACTGAGCCCAGAGGAGAGGGCAAGACGAGGGCTGTTCCTCGCATTCCAATACCCTGTTGAGGTTCCTGGGGTTAGCAACATTTACCTTTTAAAAGCTGCGCTGAATTCCATCCGTAAACATCGTGGAGAGGGTGAAGTAGATGCTATGGACTTTCTTCAGTTAGCCAAGAAAAAAATTAAGGCCCTCGACCTGGACGAACAATTTCTCTACAGAGGCGTTAATGAAGGATTTTCAGGGGGGGAAAAAAAACGTAACGAGATTCTTCAGATGGCTATCCTCGAACCCACCCTCTGCATTCTTGACGAAACCGACTCTGGCCTGGATATCGACGCTCTAAAAACTGTCGCAGACGGGGTCAATGCACTTAGGGACCCCGATCGGTCGTTCATCATGGTGACGCACTATCAGCGACTTCTCGACTACATCAAGCCTGATTTTGTTCACGTCCTTGCAGAGGGCCGCATAGTGAAATCTGGTGGTCCAGAGTTGGCCCTGGAGCTCGAAGAAAAAGGATACGCCTGGCTAGGACAATGAGAGATATGAACATTCTTGATCACTACTCCAATCTGTCTTCTACTATTAGCCCCACCACTTCAAACAGCCGTCTTGGGGAATTACAGCAGGCCGCTATGCAGCATCTGCTTTCATACGGCTTTCCAACCCAAAAGCATGAGGAGTGGCGTTATACCGATCTGTCGGCTCTTTCAGAGCAACCCTTTTTGGCAGCGGAGTCAGCATCACTCACAGATAGCGATCTAACCCTAATTAGATCCAAACGCCTAGAATCCGCCGTTAACTTCGTTTTCATCAATGGCTTCTTGGATCCAGGCTTATCTGACCAAGCCCCAAGTGAACTCGAGATATGTTCGATTGCCTCCGCAATCGAGAATGCTCCGGAACGTATTGACACCTACCTAGACCAAAAATCCAGTTTCCAAGATGGAATGGATGCCCTTGCTCAAAGCAGCTTTAGGGATGGCCTTATGGTCAGGGTACTCAGAAACGCTCAACCTGAAAGACCGCTTCACTTCATACATTTTTCAGGGAGTGCTGACAGACTCTCTTCGCTACAACATTTCATAGTGCTTGAAGAATACTCAAGCGCAACGCTGATTCAGAGTTTTGTCGGGAACTGCCGCTACTTGAGCTGCTCCAGTACCAATATTCACGCTGAACATGCTTCCACCCTGCAACTAACTAACGTCGAACAAGAGGGCTCTGAAGCACTTCACTTCAACACGATCAATGTAGTACTTGATTCTTCATCAGAGTTGAAAATGGATCTCCTGATGATCGGCGCAAAGACTGCGAGAACACGACTTGACGTTCGACTTGAGGCAGAAGCGCTATTTGATCTCAATGGCCTCTTTCTGAGTGGCAGCCATAGGACCTCCGACGTCCACACTACTGTCAACCATGTGGGAGCTCACTCGAAAAGCCAACAAAAAATACGCGGCATTGCCTTGGATAAAGGCCGAGGCGTATTTTCAGGAAAAATTATTGTGTCACCTGGAGCGCAGAAAGCGGATGCCAGTATGTCGAACCAAAATTTATTGCTTTCCGATTTGGCAGAAATCGACAGCAAGCCACAACTCGAAATTCATGCCGACGACGTCAAATGCTCCCACGGGGTGACTGTCGGCCAATTGGATGATGAAGCCATTTTCTTTCTCCAATCTCGGGGGATCGATCGCGCTTCGGCCCATAAGCTTTTGACCTTTGCTTTCGCCAACAGACTGATTGAAGAAATATCACAAGAAGAACTGAAGAAGCAGGTCTCAAAAAGCGTGACCGAAGCGCTGTCCTTTGCAGAACAAAACGGAACACGGTGATGAGCACAATTTTTTCTCCGGAGGAGCTTCAAAAGATAAGAGAGGACTTCCCCATCCTCCACCAAAATATTAATCACCATCCCCTTGTATACCTGGATAACGCGGCATCTACACAGAAACCAAACCTCGTAATAGATGCCATTTCCAATGTATATCGTGAGCACTACTCCAACATACACCGCGGAGTACACACGCTAAGCCAGCGTTGCACTGACCTATATGAAGCTTCCAGGGAAAAAGTACGTAACTTCATCAATGCCAAAAGTACGCATGAGGTGATATTTGTTCGCGGCACAACTGAGGCTATAAACCTGGTAGCCCAAACTTATGGTCGGTCTAATATTGGCGTAGGAGATGAGGTTCTCATTACCGCAATGGAACATCACTCCAACATCGTGCCTTGGCAATTGCTATGCGAACAGACTGGAGCAAGTTTACGTGCCATTCCTATCGATGAGACTGGACAACTAGAACTCGGAAATATCGAGGGCCTCTTTCGGGAGAACACCAAACTTTTGAGCCTGACCCACATGTCGAATGCTCTTGGCACGATTAATCCCGTCAAGACTCTGATCGATGCCGCTCATCAGCGAAACATTCCTGTACTGTTGGACGGTGCCCAGTCGGCGCCACACATGAAGATTGATGTTCAGGATTTGGACTGCGATTTCTACTGCTTTTCTGGCCACAAACTCTATGGCCCATCGGGCATAGGCATTCTCTATGGAAAGGAGGCCCTTTTAGAGGCAATGCCTCCCTACCAAGGGGGTGGTGACATGATTCGCTATGTCACCCTTGAAAAGTCTGATTTCAATACCCTACCTCACAAATTCGAGGCTGGAACACCCAACATCGCTGATACCATAGGCCTTGGCGCTGCAATTGACTACCTTAACTCCATAGGAATGGAGCGTATTTCACAACATGAAAACGCACTGCTCTTACATGCAACGGGACAAGCCAGTGCCTTCCCAGGTCTCAAAATAATTGGAACATCTCCGCAGAAAGGTGCGCTGCTGTCATTCACTTTAAAGGGTGTTCACCCCCACGATATCGGTACGCTACTGGACTTTCAAGGAATTGCAATCAGGGCTGGGCATCATTGCGCCATGCCAGTCATGGACTTCTTTCAGGTTCCCGCCACTGCCCGAGCCTCCTTTGGGATATACAACTCCATTGAAGAAGTGGATCAGCTATTTTCTGCCCTAGAAAAACTTACAACCCTCTTTAAGTAAGAGCAAACCTATTCAATTTATAAGGAGGTCACAAATGCTCGACCAGATTCGTGAGCTTTATCAGGAAGTGGTGTTTGATCACAACAGAAACCCACGCAACTTCAGAGTGATAGAAGATGCAGACCGGAGAATAGAAGGATTCAACCCTTTATGTGGCGACAAGATCACCCTCTTCCTAAAAATGAATGGGAACAGAATTGCAGATGTGAGTTTTCAAGGATCTGGCTGCGCAATCTCGACCGCCTCCGCTTCATTGATGACGGAAATGGTTAAAGGGAAAACAGAGGATGAAGCACGGACATTGTTCGAAAAATTTCATCAGGTGACCACGGGACAAACTGAACTCAATCTAGAAGAAATGGGTAAGCTGTCTGTCCTTTCGGGTGTACGCGCCTACCCGGCCCGGGTCAAGTGCGCAACCCTTGCATGGCACTCACTACAATCCGCTATCGAACAGTCCGGAGATAAAGTCTCGACAGAATAGGGACAGACTTTGATGCCCAAGCATCTCAGATGCCTCGCGCAGCTAGACACGGAACTTTCAAGATATAATGCCCGTTTTGCGCTAAAACTCCGCATGCTAGAACTTAATCCTCTGTACAACCATATCAAAGACCTCAGGAGTCGCGAGGCGTCTCTTAGGGGGTACCTTTGACTATGAAACCAAAGCGGAACGTCTAACGGAAGTTCTCAGAGAGCTTGAAGACCCCAAAGTCTGGGACGATCCAGAACGTGCTCAGAATCTTGGAAAAGAACGTACTCAGCTTGAAAATATTGTCGATAAACTCAACCAAATTCGACAGGGCATCTTAGACACTGAGGAATTGCTGAATCTTGCAGCCGATGAGGACGACGAAGCCACCATTGCGACAGTTGCTCAGGACTTAGGTGTTTTTGAAGCCAGCGTAACCGAGCTCGAGTTTCGCAGGATGTTTTCTGGAGAAATGGATCCCAATAATGCCTTTTTAGACATTCAGGCCGGTTCAGGCGGAACAGAAGCGCAAGACTGGGCCGCCATGCTGGAAAGAATGTATCTACGATGGGGGGAACGCCGCGGGTTCAAAACCGAGCTCCTAGAAGAATCGCCCGGAGACGTTGCGGGAATTAAGAGCGCGACGATTCGATTTGAGGGAGAGTATGCCTACGGGTGGTTGAGAACTGAAACGGGCGTCCACCGGCTAGTCAGAAAGTCCCCTTTTGACTCGGGAAATCGCCGCCACACCTCATTCTCATCGGTCTTTGTATCCCCTGAAGTGGACGATAACATTGAAATTGACATCAATCCGGCTGATCTCAGGACAGATGTTTATCGAGCCAGCGGAGCAGGTGGTCAGCATGTTAACCGAACAGAATCTGCTGTCAGAATTACGCACATACCCTCTGGGACTGTTGTTCAGTCTCAGAGTCAACGGTCTCAGCATGCCAACAGAGACACCTGTATGAAACAACTTCGTGCCAAGCTCTTCGAACTAGAAATGCAGAAGAGAAATACGGAAAAACAGAAACTAGAAGACTCCAAATCTGACATCGGGTGGGGGAGTCAAATCCGGTCATACGTATTGGATCAATCTCGTATCAAAGATCTTAGAACCAACGTTGAAACAAGCAATCCCCAACCCGTTCTTGATGGGGATCTCGACATGTTTATAGAGGCCAGCCTCAAAAGCGGTTTATGAAATGAATGACATTAACTTAGACGAAAACAAGCTCATTGCTTTAAGACGAGAAAAGCTCTCAACTCTCCGAGAGAAAGGGCAGCCATTTGCCAACGATTTTAGAAGAGATGCGCTTGCTGCAGATCTGATTGATCGTTTCGCCGAACTTTCAGTTGAAGCACTTGAAGAAAGGGCTATACAGGTCAATCTAGCAGGGAGACTCATGACGAAAAGGGTCATGGGGAAAGCCTCCTTTGCGCATATGCAGGATATGAGCGGCCGCATCCAGATATTTCTGCAGCGTGACAGTTTAACCGATGGGGCCTACGAATCCTTTAAGAGTTGGGACCTTGGCGACATCATCTCTGTTCACGGCCGGCTATTCAAGACGAAAACTGGAGAACTTTCTGTACGTGCAGAGGCCGTTAGACTTCTTACAAAATCACTACGCCCTCTTCCCGAGAAATTTCATGGGCTAACTGACCCAGAGACCATTTACCGTCAGCGCTATCTCGACCTCCTGATGAATGATGATTCGCGACGGGTCTTTACACTCAGGAGCGCGATTATCAAACATATTCGCGCTTTTCTTGATGAAAGGGGATTCCTCGAGGTTGAGACGCCGATGATGCAGGTCATACCTGGCGGCGCAAGAGCGCGGCCATTTATCACGCATCACAATGCTCTCGATATGGATCTATATCTAAGGATTGCGCCTGAACTTTATCTCAAGCGCCTAGTGGTGGGCGGGTTTGAAAAAGTTTATGAAATTAATCGCAGTTTCCGCAATGAGGGACTCTCGACCAAGCATAATCCAGAATTCACGATGATCGAGTTCTATCAGGCCTACGCTGATTATCATGACTTGATGGATTTAACCGAAACGCTTATCAGGTCAATATCAACTCATTTGCTTAAATCTCAGCAAATTGAGTATCAGGGCAAGAACTATGACCTCAGCCAGCCATTCAAGAGAATGACTGTTGCCGAGTCTATTTTGGTGTTTAATCCTGAAATGACTCAAACCGCACTTTACGACCTGAATCAGGTGAAGACTTTTGCCAGTCAATTGGGGATTAAGATCAGTCCCAATGACGGTCTCGGCAAACTTCAAACTGAGATATTTGAAAAAACAGTTGAACACCAACTCATCGAACCTACTTTTATCACTGAATATCCCGCAGAAGTCTCGCCGCTGGCTCGAAGAAATGATCTGGACCCCTTCATCACTGATCGGTTCGAGTTTTTCATCGCAGGACGCGAACTCGCCAATGGCTTTTCAGAGCTAAACGATCCTGAGGATCAGGCAGAGAGGTTTAAACGACAAGTAGAGGACAAGGACTCTGGCGATGATGAGGCCATGCACTTCGATGCTGATTACATCAAGGCACTTGAATACGGAATGGCGCCAACTGCGGGAGAGGGCATTGGCATTGATCGACTGGTCATGTTCTTCACGGATTCACCATCCATTAGGGACGTAATCCTTTTCCCGCACATGCGAAGAGAAAGCTAGCTCAACCACTAATGTCGATGGGGTTCAATTAAACCCCATCGATTCGAACCAACCAAACTACTTGGCGTTTTCTTTAGTTTGGATGTCTTTAATAGCCTGATTGATTTCGTCGGCTGCATCACCCGCCAACTTGGCCTTGGCGTTCTTTTTCGCTTTCTGAAGCTCTTTCAATGCTTTTTCATCAGCGACTTCACGCGGGCTTTGACCAGTCACACCGCTTTTGCCCTGATTTTCTTGGGGGTAAGGCTTGAGCGTATCTTCCTTAACCAGATCTTTTTGAGCTTGCTCAATCCCCTTGATGGCCTTGTCCTCATTACCCGACCGAGCATCAGCCTCAGCAGCCTTCAAGACTTTGATTGCATCCGAACCTTCAGGGGTTGGTTTTGGGGCATTATTGCTACATCCCGTCATCGCGACTAAAGAACCGATGAGGCTAGCGATCAAAATGTGTGTTTTCGTCTTAATCATGTGTTCACTCTTCAACGTAGGTATACCGAATTGAGATATTGCTCAGAAATTTCTGCATGCACAAATCATTCCCAAACGCTCATCCTTTTGTTTTATTAAAGAAAACAGCTGCCTAAACTGAGCTTACACCTTATACCCTGCACAGCCATGAACCCAGATGGTGCACATCAGACCAAAGCGCACCATGTGGGCACTGTTAATTTTTGACTTCTTGCGCTTGTGTCTGCACCAACGGAACCCCGTATCGATTCAAAATACTTTTGATCTCTGATTCATGCTGATCAATAAGCTGCTCAAGCTGTGCCTTACGATCTTTATCTGGAATTCTAACTCCCATTGAAATCTCGAAATCGAACTTAAGTCCAGGCTCTGACCGCATTGGGAAGGAAATATATGCCGATGGATCCGCTTTTATGATGTGGGCGGCCATGGGCCCCCAAATAATGACCATGTTGATCTTATTTTCCTTGAAGTCCCTCAAAAGAATTTCTGCTGCATTAAGGCTAACGTCTCCAGTCATTGTTTGATAAGGAATTCCCCTCCCAACCAAACCATGCTTAAGCAACCAAGTCGTACCTGGAGCCCCATCAAACATCGCAATTTTTAGATTTTCTTTTGCAGCCTCAGACAACTTATCAAGGTCACCGGGCTCTTTAATCTCATTAATCTGCCCCCCCTTCTTCAAAATCATCACAAAAGAACTGTGATAGTAAGGTTTGGTGGTAGCGGTCAGTTCATACCCCGTCGGGACCCCCATTACCACATCACATTTATAACGTTCTGTTTCAGGGTCTTTTGCCTTGAGCGTATTCCGAATGAAACCTAATCGCTGCGGAAACCAGGTATATTCAAGCTTCTGCCCCAAAGATTTCGCGAATAGCTCGGCAATCTCATTCTCGAAACCTTCGCCGTTTTTCACCGAATTCGGAGGGTTGTTGGGATCAGCGCACACCCTGAAAGCGGAACCGGGATTGGTTTCCGCTGATGCCGAATAGCCCATAAAGAAAACGGCAATAAAAACGAAACCTCGCGCTAATCGCATCATTGTTCTCACCTATAAACTTAATTCCGTTGACTTAAAAGACAACGCAAAATAAACAGTTAAAATTTTAGCAAATCAACCAAACACTTAAATAGCCTCAGCAATCCAGAAGTGTTCACATTGATCAGCGGACAAAAAAAACCCCAAGGAACCAATAGATTCCTTGGGGCCCTTTTTGGACCAGCTATGCTTCTTGGCTAGTTTGGAAGACCAAACACCGTGAAGACGCCACCCAGCTTGGTGTGCGAGCTGAGGCTCTTGTAGGCGCCTACTGCACCCAGACCTTCGCTATCACCCTCAAGCCCAGCAGCCATACCTACACCTGCCCAGCCGCCGATTCCTGACAGTACACCAATGTACTGCTTTCCATTGTGCGACCAAGTGCTGATGTTACCAATGATGCCTGATGGGGTTTTGAACTTGTACAGTTCTGCACCCGTATTAGCGTCACGAACCTTAAGGTACCCTTCAAGAGTTCCGTAGATTACGAGGTCGCTAGCAGTTGAGACCATACCACTCCAGAGAGAGAAGGGCTCATCAACCTGCCAAGCGATTTTGCCCGTAGCAGGATCCCATGCTGTGAAGGAACCCATGTGGTTCTTTTCTTCCTTTTCGCCCGTCTTCACATTTGCCTTTGCTGGATAAATGTTAAGCGTAGCGCCTACGTACGGCTGACCTGCAGTGTACTCGACTTGGAAGGGCTCATAGTCCATACAGGTGTGATTTCCTGGAATGTAGATGAGCTTTGTCTTCGGGGAGAAAGTCACTGGTGGTTCGTTCTTAGATCCCATCGCAGAAGGGCAGATTCCTTTCTGGTTGTGATCTTCACCACCTGCCTGGGTAGAGTACTGGCTTTGAACCAGCGGACGTCCACTCTTAGGATCTACATGAGTAGCCCAGTTGACGGCTTTGTCAAACTTTTCAGCAACCAGCAACTCACCAGATACACGGTCAAGCGTATAGCCAAAACCGTTACGGTCGAAGTGAGTCAGCAACTTGCTGTGCTCTTTTCCGTCTTTATCCTTCATAGGAAGATCGATCAGGGTCATCTCATTGATGCCGTCGTAATCCCATTCATCGTGAGGCGTCATCTGATAGACCCACTTGGCTTCACCGGTATCAGCGTCACGAGCCCAAATGGTCATGGACCACTTATTGTCGCCAGGACGTTGCACAGGATTCCAAGTAGATGGGTTACCTGAACCGTAGTAGATCAGATTCAGTTGCGGATCATAGCTATACCAGCCCCAAGTAGATCCACCACCGATTTTCCACTGGTCACCTTGCCAAGTCTTCAGTGAGGAGTCCTTACCGACTGGAGCCATCTTGCCATCCGTCCAAGTTTGAGTCTTGTCTGGATCGATTTTCATATCGGCATCTGGGCCCATGCTGTATGCCTTCCAAGCCAGCGTGCCGTCCTTGATGTTGTAAGCAGCAAGAAAGCCGCGAACACCGAACTCACCGCCTGAAATACCTACGAATACCTTGTCCTTAACAACCAGCGGAGCATTCGTATTGGTCATACCCGCTTTTGGATCACCATTCTTGACTTTCCAAACCAGCTTTCCGGTCTTTGCGTCCAAGGCAATCAAAGTTGCGTCACCTTGCGCAAGAAAAACCTTGCCATCGCCATAAGCAAGACCTCTATTGACGACGTCACAGCACATTACACCGATAACTTGAGTTGGGTCAGTCCCCTTATCCGCAGCATAGTCATATTCCCACACTACGCTGTGAGTATCCTGATCTAGTGCATAAATTTTGTGGGGGTAACCGGTGTGGATGTAGATCAAACCACCAACCACGAGCGGACCGCCCTCATGCCCACGGAGCGCGCCAGTGGAGAACGTCCACATTGGCTGAAGGCTCTTGGCATTGTCTTTATTGATCTGGGTCAGGGTGCTGAAACGCATCCCGTAATAGTCGCCACCCCATGTTGCCCAGTTGGCTGGATCATGGCTCAGCTTTTCTACTTCTGCATTTGCAGAAACAACGCTTGGAACAGCCATCGCGGAAGCAACCGCGGTTGCGAGCACCAAACCCCTCATAGAGCTTTTCATTGTCTATCCTCCTAAAAATTAAGGCAAAAAACGCCCCGCGGACGATTCGTACCTAACAACGATAACGAGTGGCATCTCTTGGCGGACCAAAGACCCTTTAGCCTTCTTATTAGGAAATTTTCCTTGGCGCTCGTCTGGTTGCGTAAATTGAAGTATTTCACATTAAAAGTCAACGATACATTTACGATTAGTGATCAACGAGTCAAACTTCGAATGCCACCTTCCAACACGCTCGATTTGACAAAATTCAAGATGATCGGTTCATCATGATCTGAGAACATAAGAATGTGTTTATACTTCATCACAATCTGACCCCTCGTTCCTTTAAATTGCCTACTCTACGACCAATCAAACTGCACTAAAAAATGCGCGACCTCCTTTCTTCTTCCTGGCTAATAATCCCCTTCGTTGCCCTATTCCCAGGCCTGAGCGTCGGTGAACCCCTGAATCTAAAAGAGGTTGCGCAAGGCATTTTTGTTCACCAAGGTATTCACGAACTCCCTAATCAAAATAATCATGATGAGATTGCTAATATTGGCTTCGTTATCGGCTCCTCTTGTGTTGCCGTAATCGATAGTGGAGGGAGCCCAAATCAGGGTAAGGCACTGAAGTCAGCTATTTCTGAAAAAACCGCCGTACCGATTTGCTACGTAATCAACACACATGTTCATCCGGACCATATTCTCGGCAACATTGCCTTTAAGAGCCCATCAGTCAAATTCGTTGGCCATTGGAAATTGAGGGACGCTATGGCCGCTCGAGCTCCTTACTACCTCAACAGCCTGAGCAGAGAAACCGGAACTCAGTTGAATGCTCAGGACTTCGTGCCGCCAGATATCGAGATAAAAGATCAAATCGAGCTCTGGCTGGGAGATCGAACCCTGATCGTAAGGGCACATCCTACCGCGCATACCAACAACGACCTCACGATTTTTGACCCTAAAACTCTAACCCTTTGGCTATCTGATCTCCTGTTCATGGGACACCTCCCGGTTGTCGATGGCAGCCTCAATGGATGGCTGAATGTGATTGAGGAACTGAGAAAGGTCGATGCATTGATAGCCATCCCCGGGCATGGTCCTGTTTCAGTAAACTGGCCCCTTGGGCTACTTGCCGAAGAAACCTACCTAAAAATGCTGCAAACCGAGATAAGAGCAGCAATCAAGACCGGAAAAACAATCGAACAGGCGCAAGAAACAATAGGGCTGAGCGCTAGGGGTGACTGGAAACTATTTAACGAACTGCACAAACGCAATATAACAACAAGCTTTGCAGAACTTGAATGGGAAGACTGATAAAACTGGGGTACCGACCATGAAGAAATATTATTTAATCCACGCGTTACTCATTTCACTTTTGATAACCATAGGGTCGACATCTACCTGTCTAGCCGAAGGTGAAGATCAAACCGCATGGAATACCAGCCTAAAAAAACAATTCTTCAATGAAGAAGCGATCCAAGAGGACGGTCAAGCGATTGAGATCACAACCCCATACAGAGCAGAAGACCCGGCTCTTGTGCCAATTCAAATCAACAGCAAGTTTCCGCAGTCAAGTGAACGGTTTATCAAAAACATAACGATTATTATTGATAACAACCCTGTTCCGTTTTCTGCCTCATTCGATTTCTATCCAGAAAGCGGAAGGGCCGATATTTCGACCAGAATGAGGATCAACGCCTATACTTTCGTAAGAGCGATTGCCAGAACCAATGATGGAAAGCTTCATATGGCTAAAGCTTTTGTGAAGGCCAGTGGCGGCTGTTCTGCCCCAATTGGAACCGATGCGGAGGCGGCACTGGCTCGCCTGGGCAAAATCAAAATCAAATCTGAGGCAGACAAAATAACGTTGAATCAGCCAAATCCCATCCAAATACTGATTAGTCACCCCAACATTACGGGGATGCAAATGGACCAGATCAGTCGGGTCGTTAAACCTCCGCACTTCATCGATGAAATTCGGGTGAGCTTCAATGAAAAGCCTATACTGACCGCAAAAACTGACATAGCAATGAGCTCAGACCCTAACCTTAAGATATTTTTCACTCCAGATCGGGCGGGGGAGCTGAAAGTCGAGATTAAGGATAATCTAGGGGGAAAGTTTTCTGCGAATCAGACCTTTAATCCTTAACCGACTGCTGCCAATAGAATTAGGCTCCGGCTTGTAAGCTTTACGCTCGAGCCAGGAGCCACCTTTGTTTGTCTTGAACCCTTGTTGGAAGTTTTGACAATCGAAGTATCCAACACCTTAGTCCACGCCCTATAGCGCGGCGATTTCGGCAAAGGAATTTTAAACTCAACGGAACTGACATTCGGATTGGTGAGCAAGCAAAGCTCATCCGCATGATCTGACGGGTGAATATGACACCCTAGGACGGAATCCTCATGCCAGTTGGGATCAGTTCCATCCTGCCCCATCCAGCTGATCTCTTCAGGCCTATAGAACTGGTCCGCCGAGAGAACCGGGTACTGCCGTCTCAATCTTATCAACCCAGATACAAACAAAAAGATATCGTTGTTTTCCTTCAGCAGGCTCCAATCCACCCAGGAAATCTCATTGTCCTGACAATAAGCATTATTGTTACCCCCCTGAGTCCGACAAAATTCATCGCCGGCTAAAAGCATGGGAACTCCTCTAGATAGAAAGAGGGTTGCCAAGAAGTTCTTCATCTGCCTTTTCCGCAGGGCGGTAATCTCCGGGGCGTCTGTCAGACCCTCTTGACCATAATTGGCGCTGTAACTCTCCCCACAACCATCACGATTGTCCTCACCATTGGCAAAATTGTGCTTCCGCTCATACGATACAAGATCGTTCAATGTGAAACCATCATGACAAGTGACGAAATTTATACTATGGACAGGGGCCTTCCCGCTGTGCTCATAGATGTCTGCACTTCCACAAAGACGGCTGGCAAATGCCCCCGCCGAACCCTTGTCACCTCGCCAATAGCGCCGTATATCATCTCGATACATTCCGTTCCATTCAGACCATCGGTCACTCGAGAAACGGCCCACTAAATAGGCGCCACCTGCATCCCATGCTTCGGCGATAAGTTTGACCCCCCGCAGAATCGGATCCTCCGCAATCTGCTCCAGCAAAGGAGGATTTGGTACTAAGCTTCCGTCAGGACTTCTTCCCAAAATAGATGCGAGGTCGAATCTGAAGCCATCCACATGCATGTCGACCACCCAGTAACGCAAACAATCCAGAATATAGTTCCGCACCACAGGATGATTGCAGTTCATGGTATTGCCGCATCCAGAATAATTTTTATAGAACCTTTTATCCTCTTCCAGCATGTAATAAATACTGTTATCGAGCCCCCTAAAGTTGAGTGTTGGCCCAGTTTCATCCCCCTCGGCAGTATGGTTAAAGACAACATCGAGCAGAACTTCTATTCCAGCTTGGTGGAGTGCCTTGACCATGGTCTTGAATTCGTCAACCTCACACCCTGAGTACGATCGGGTTCCATAACCCGCGTAAGGCGCAAAAAATGCGATCGTGTTGTATCCCCAAAAATTTACCAGCCTCTGCCCGGTCTCAGGGTTTTTAGCGGTCACTTCGAAGGGATTGAACTCTTGCAATGGCATGAGTTCAATTGCATTGATTCCCAGCTCCTTGAAGTAAGGGATCATGTCGATAACACCCAAAAAGGTTCCAGGATTTCTGGAGGCAGAGGATTCGTGGACACTAAGTCCTTTCACATGCGCCTCGTAGATCACAAGATCAGACCATGGAATTTCAGGTGATCGGTCGTTTCCCCAATCAAAGACCTGGTCAGTCACCAAGCATTTTAGAATTGCCGAGTCAGGTTCAACCTTAAGATCACCCTTTAAAGCAAAGGATGCAAAATCAAATTGACTGGGGCCAACTAAAGCGGTTGCATAGGGATCGATTAAAACTTTTTGGCCATTGAATCGGTGACCCTTATCAGGCTGATGAGGACCGTCTACTTGATAACCATAAATCAGTCCTGGGCCTGCTCCTTCAAGACAAACATGCCAGATATCTCCCGTCTTGTTGATCTGCCTATCAAGTTCAAACACTTGTGAAGGCCTAGATGAGGAAGCATCCTCAAACACAAGCAAGCTAACGCTTTCGGCATGGCGACTGAACAGTGAAAAATTAACACCCGTCTTTAAGAGATGAACCCCTTGAGGCAGAGGACTGCCTGCACTGGCATGATATCTAAACTTTTGACGCGGCATGAAAAACCTCATTCATCCAGAAATGACAGAGCAGTTGCTATTGAGCATCTATCTTCTTTTGAGTCAGCACAACCTGTGCCACTTCACGAGCCATTTGAAGAAGGCACTCGCTCTCTGCATGCACAACTGAATTCACATCTTCCACGCCTGCATATTTTTGACACTCAAAGCGACGAGAAACCAAAAGACCCTCACGTCCAGTCAACGTCCATGAGGCTACGGCATGAATCTTTCCCTCGGCATCCGGGTGCAATTCCTCTACTTGAATCGCCAACTGATAGTCGGGCTTCACATCCCTTGGGATGGGTGAAGCCATTACCCTTAGTTGCTTTAAAAGACCAGACAAGTTCTGCACAGTCACACGGGTGATGCTAACGTCCAAGCGTTCGGCCCAGCGATTTCCTTCACTTAGCTTGTATTGGTTAGGGGAGACGGCAGAAACCATTTGAGTCCGATCAAGATAGGCAGCAACCTTCACGGGATTAACTTGCAAAATTCGTCCAGACTCGCTGTTCTGGTACGCACCCTGGGTCTCTAACGAAGCGAGCATGAAAAATTGATCGGTATTTGCACCCCGAAAACAACCAGAGAGGAATAAGATACTAACCGTCATCAAGATCAAAAAAACTCTCACAAAACACCTTGCTCCCAAAATTAAAACGGCCCGACAGCACCCTTTTTAGATGCCCGGGGATCATAGAGGTTAATCAGGTCTCCCCAATAAAAGCGCATCAGGATGACGTTCCAAAAGATCTGTCAACTCGCGTAAAGATCGACTTGTTGCTGAAATCTGACTGATTGCGTCCTTTAATTCCGAACTCTCACCCGTCAACTCTCTCACATTCCAAAGAGTTTCTGAGGCATTCTCAAGGGCCTGATTGGCTGTCTTTATTAACGGAACGGTTTGAGATCGAAAATCTTTAACCAGACCCAAGGTTTCGTCACTAGTCGACCGAAGCCCAACTGCTGCTGCATCCACATTCTTCAAGAGACCAGGAACATCCTTGTCTAATTTAAGCATCAGCGCGTTGGTTCTTTCGAGGACCTCTGCTAGAGCGATTCGTGCGCGCTGAGTCTCCTCTGAGCCCAGCATCATTTTCAAGTCAGAGACAGCATCAGCCATATCCTTCACCAGGCTTTCCAATGGCATTTTGTTAATTTTCTTAGCGATTTCCGCGACCGTAACCATCAATTCATCAACTCGGGTTGGCACGGCCGGTACTTCAGGTAGATCGTTATAGTGAAGTCCCGTCAATATCACCGGCTGATCTCTAATGAAGTCAAGATCAACGTAAAGAAGACTCGTCAAAATACTTTGGACTTCAAGACGCGCCTTCATACCCGTAGCTATAAGCTCATCCATCATTTTGATCCGCCCTGCTGATGTCAAAGGTAAGACAACCGGGCTTCCATCTAAATTGGCTAGCCTCCCGGGCTCCAACTCCAAAACAACAGGTTTCCACAAGCGTGCGCCAGATGAATCGAGCTGCAGCTGAATTTCTTTGACAATACCGACCTGAACCCCCTGAACCTTAACGGGCGCACCAACATTCAGTCCATTGAGAGAGGAATCAAAGTAAACAACCCAATGGATTTTTGGCTTGAAAAACTGTCCGTTGCCAAAAACCATAATGGCAAGAACCAGCAGCACGAGCCCACCAACGAGGAATGAACCGATGGCTAAAGGACTCACTGGCTTACTCATGGCCCGCTTCCCCCGCTCGTCCATCACGAGTTAAAAACCGTCGAACCCTGACGTCTTCACAAGACTTAAGAAGCTCTCTCGGAGGTCCCATAGCAATGGCCGTATGTGAGTCCGTATCCAGAAAAATTGAATTTGTCCCTATAGAGAAAATACTTGAAAGCTCATGTGTGACCACGATGATTGTGGTATTCAGATTATCACGAAGACTTTGAATCAGATCATCTAGCAGCTTTGAACTTATAGGGTCTAGCCCTGCTGAAGGTTCGTCAAAATAAAGGATTTCAGGATCTAGAGCCATAGCCCTAGCAAGCCCAGCTCTTTTTTGCATGCCCCCGCTGATCTCGGCGGGGTAGTAATCCTCGAATCCCGCAAGGCCAACTAAGGACAATTTGTAAGAGGCGATTTGACGGATCTGTCGAGGAGAAAAGTCCGTAAATTCCGCCAGCGGGAGCGAGATATTCTCTGCCAAGGTCATAGAACTCAACAGCGCGCCACTTTGAAAAAGTACACCAATCCGCCGCACGAGCCGATCACTATCACTTAAGCCCGAGGCAAAGAGCGCGTCCCCACCATAATAGACCTCACCTTCAGTCGGCTTTAGCAGACCTATCATGTGCATTAATAGAGTGCTCTTTCCGCACCCACTAGGTCCCATAACCATAAAGATATCGCCTCGCTCAACCCGAAAATTGAGGTGACTTTGAATAATCACATCCCCATACGACATGGTCAGGTTATCGACAGAAATCACGGCTTGAGTCATTGAGAAATCATCAGATGTGTAATCGGTCACAAATAAGAGTGACGATTGAGTCAGCTACGACGATGAAGACAATTGATGTAACCACGGACGAAGTAGCCGCATCGCCAACCGCTGACGCACTCCGTCCACACTGGATGCCTCTAGCACACCCTGAAAAGGCAATTAACCCGCCAAATATCACGGCCTTTGTAAGACCCACAAAGAAATCCGTCAAATGGACCGCATCCGCCGTTCTGTGGACAAACTGGGTGAAGGGAATATCAAAAAAACTAATACTCACCAGCCCTCCGCCGATTACCCCCAGTAAATCTGCATATATACAAAGAAAAGGCATCACTAGAATCAGTGCTAGCATTCTGGGGATAACCAAAAAATCCGTCGGAGGAAACCCCATCACTCTGAGTGCGGAAACCTCTAAGTTGACGTTCATTGAGCCTATCTGGGCCGCGAACGCCGCGCCAGATCGACCCGCCATGATCACGGCTGTCATCAGCGCACCCATTTCTCTCGTCATCCCTAGGGCAACAAGATCTGCAATGTAGATTTGAGCCCCAAACAATGCCAACTGAACGGCTCCAACGAACGCAAGAATCAGGCCCACCAGCAGACTAATCAAGGTCACAATTGGAACCGCGGCAGGACCACACTCTTGTATTTGCAGCCAAAGATCTATAGATCTGAATCGAGCCCTGCCTAGCAAAAAAGATCGCATCGAAAGTACGGTCTGTCCCAGGAATTTCGTCAGCTCGATTAAATCGAGAAAAATTCGCCTTGAAGAGTTCCCAATCTGCTCAAGTGCAGTCAATTGACGCGATTGCTTGATAACCTCTGGTCGCGCAGGTGAAGCTGTCGCTAGCTTAAACAAGCCACGAACGCCCTCTGGCAACCCGGAGACATCTAAGGTTCGATTAGAGGATTTTGCCAGTTGCCCCAGTTCCAGCAGGGCGGCAATCAGTGCGCTATCCCAGCGACTAGTGTCCGATAATCTGATTCGGAGCAAGGATGACGGGGGGCAGGAATGGATGACGTCCGGTAGATCTCTAAATTCAAGGCCTGTCCAAAACCCCGCTGTCCAGTCGCCAGAGAGTTCAAGCCAAAGATCCGATCCCGTCGAATTATCAAGCCGCCAAGTCGGTTCAGTTGACAACGCGCACGCCCCCGTAAAATCGATTCAGTGGAGCTAGGATAACCTGAGCAGCTCACTCTGTGTTTTGATCCCTCTCAATTAATTGGGTCACATCAAAAAACGATTGGATCACTGAGCACTGCAACAGGTATCATCAGAATTAATAACCTGCATGGAGCGATCGGTTTGACCGGCCCTCACGACATTTTTATTAGTTACGACCCTGACTCTGCTTCACAGGTCAAGAAACTATCTGCGGCGCTAGCAGCCATTGGCGTCACTAGCTTTGCCTATGATGGGGGCAACGCTCGCGAACTTCACCCTAAACTTGCGACTTGTAAGCTACTGATTGGGTGGGGATCGACAGGATTTTTTAACTCAAGAAGCTGCCAGACTCATCTCGCAACAACCTTTCTCGCTCAGAAGCAAAATCCCTTTATTGAAAAAAGCCAACGAATACTGATTATCAATCCAGAATCCGGCTTTAAGCACATTTATCCCATGGCACTCAGGGAAATGGCTCTGACTCATGACAAAGACGAAGATGCCGATTTTAGTGTCATTGCCAATAGAGTGCGCTCTGATTTAGACCGTATTCATGGAAACATTGGCAATCTTTACACGGAAGCCGCGGGGGGATGGCTTGAACCGTTTGATCGTCTGACTCAACCCCCTAAAGTATTTGTGAGTAGGGACCGAGAGCTGTGGGATATTTTCATGGCTCTCGATAAAAGCGATAACCCTTCAACAAAAATAAAGCCCGTCGTCATCTCTGGAGCCGCAGGCCATGGAAAAACCTTTCTCGCCAGAGAGTATGCCTTCCGCTTTGCTGCGGCCTACCCTGGGGGCATTTTCAGGATAACCGCTCAAGATGCTTTACCGGTTGCTTCTCTCGCCCAGCTCCGTCGCAATCCTGCCTTAAAATGTCAGCTTCGTGCACTGTTCACAAAAGCATTTCCGGACATCGTACTCGAGACGGATATTGACCTTATCAATCTGAGAGCTCGATTTTGTAAGTGTCTAACCGAACGTCAAGGCACCTATCTTTGGATTGTAGATAATGTTCCTGAGGGGATTAACGGTCCCGCACTCGAGCAATGGTTTGCCCCAACTTATGCAGAGTCACAATTGGGCCATACCATTCTTATTAGTAGAAGCAATCGATATGACTCTAGAGGAGAACCGATCCACGTTCCAATCCTCGATCCGGAATCAAGCGTTCTTCTGCTACAAAACGCTAAAAACTCGCAAAAAAACGAAGAAGAAAACTCTGCTGACTGGTTGGTAGAAGACCTTGGGCGACACCCTCGCTTTATAGCCATGTGTAGCCATTTTGTAAGCGAACGCTTTCATGGGAAACGTTCCGCGTACTCAACTTTGAGTCAGCGCATTGCCAAGAAGAACAAGTTGGCACAGGAGCTCAGCATTAACCTTGGCGAGGATCTTCCTGTCGGCCAAGGCCTAGCCTGCTCAAATCTTTTCATTGATGTTCTGCATAGTCTCCCGCAACCTGCAAAAAACCTTCTTATACTGGCCACCCAGTTAAGTGACCAACCAGCCCCTTCGGAATTTATTGAACAATGCCTCTTGCTGAGCGGTCTGAGCTTGAGTGAACGCAAGGAAGACCTGTTCACCATTTTTTTAAACGAGCCACAGGAGGAACCCGCCACCCATGAAGCCGCACGCATATACCTTGAGAAAGGCTCAATAAGCCTAGAACTCTATGGGCTAGCAGAGAAAAATGACGGGAGCCTCATTTTTAACCCCTCTATAGTTAGGGCCGTAGATAAGGTTTTTGGTGACTCTGAAAAGAAAGTCCTTTTCAGGGAGGCGGCTCTTCAGGCCATCTACGTGATTGCAGAAAACGCCAGTAACGACTCCAGCAATTGGTTACCGCTGGCTGCGGTTTCATCCCATGGGCAAAAGCTCATCGACGACCTAAAAGAGAGGACGATTGACCCGGAGGATACCGCCTCAGAGATTACGGGAAGAATCCGACTCGCTTTTCATCTTGCTGAACTCGACCTCGGCAACGACGCAACTGAGCGCGCAATTAAACTGCTTAGGGCTTCGAGCGCCTACTTGGTTCGAGCGATGAGCGTAGACCCCCACAACCACCTCAGACAACGTGATTTTGCCAAGGTGCAAGAGCAGTTAGGGCAACTTTCCGAGGCGAGCGGGAACCTCACCACGGCCCTTGACCACTATCGAAAAAGTCTTGGTGTGCGCTCCTTCATGTCAAAACAATCGACCTTTTCGGCCGAGCACCTCCTGGATAATCTGAGGCTCCACTCACAGATCGGTAAAATACTCGTCCAACTTGAAGATATAGAGGGAGGACTGCAAAGCTATCGTGCTGCTCATGTGATTTGCGTCAGACTTTCACAAGAATCCTCTGATGACTTGAGTCTTCGCTATCAGTTAGCAGAAAGTTACCAGAAAATTGGCGAACTCTACTCACGACTTCAGGATCCTGAACACGCTCTTAGCGCTTTAAATCAGGCTCTCGAACTGTTTGAATCTCTCGTTGAAGTGGATCCCGAAGACTACCGTTATCTCATTGCTCCTGCGGCAGTTCACGGATTGATTGGCGACTTATTAAAAGCGAAGGATGACCTCTCCGGCGCACTAAAGCGCTTCAAGACGGCTTTAGATGTCTCACGATTTGCTGCAAGAAACCTGTTAGGGGATGCCCAGGCTCAAAGGAAAATAGCAATCTACCTGAACAAGCTTGGGGATACTCTCAATGGCTTGGACGACCACCCTGCGGCCAAGCAACATTACCTAGAGTTTCTCGAAATAGCCAAAAACCCGCAGAACCGCTCCGCCTTCAGCGGTCAACGGCAGCGTGACATTGCTGTTGTTGAGATAAAGCTGGGACTCGTCGCTGAAGGCAACAAAGAGGCAAACGAGGCTATTCGCCGATACCAGTCTGCCAGAGCGCTCATTGAGCGACTCGCCGTTGATTTCCCAGAAAACGAAATCCTCCGGGAGGATCTGGGGTGGCTCAAGCGAAAGTTAGAGCGACTAATTGAGCGAAGAGACGCAGACATTAGGAGACAGCTACGCGAAACCCAAAGAGATTAAACGGGATAAAAGCGTTAATCCGAAATTGTCAGCGGTGTCTTGATTAAACGATAATGCAGCATTGTTTTTCCCCGCTGCGATAGTTTCATGAAAAAAAGACTGGAGAGTCTGCTCGAAGATGCCTTGGCAGAGCTCAAGACTCAATCAATTGTCCCCTCCGATCTCGACCCCACTTTTATTGTGGATCGCACAAAAGACCCATTGCATGGGGACTTCTACACAAATCTCGCTATGGTTCTGGGTAAACAAGCAGGAATCAACCCTAGAACACTGGCCAGCCAAATCATTGATACCATCGCAACCAGGAACTTCATCCGCTCAATAGAGATTGCTGGGCCCGGGTTCATTAATTTCTCAATCGATCCGTCTTCACAATTTGAGGTCATAAAAGCCATTCACGACCAAGGTAAACGCTTCGGTCAAGGCCAATCGGGTCTAAACAAGAAAGTCCAAATCGAATTTGTCTCAGCAAATCCAACTGGCCCCCTGCATGTAGGTCATGGAAGAGGCGCTGCATATGGATCGGTTGTTGCCAATCTTCTTGAGTCCGTTGGCTATACAGTAGAAAGAGAATATTACGTGAATGATGCGGGTCGCCAGATGGACATCTTGGCAACCAGTGTCTGGCTTCGCTACCTTGAGCATAGGGGAATTCAATTCACCTTCCCGTCCAATGGCTATCGAGGGGAATACGTTAAAACCATCGCCGCCAGACTTTCAGAGGAGCACACCGAGAAGTTTGAGTTTGAAGCCTCATCCGTTTTTTCGAACATCCCCCAAGATGAACCCGAGGGAGGCGATAAAGAAATTCACATAGATGCCCTGATAGCTCGCTGTAAGTCCTTGCTAGGTGAGGACCATTATCGAATCGTATTTGATGCAGGACTTAATGAGATCCTCTCTGATATTCGATCGGATCTTCAAGAGTTTGGCGTCAGCTTTGAGACTTGGTTCTCCGAGCGAAGTCTCACTGATGGTGGCTTTGTTAAAGAAGCACTTGATCGGCTGAAGAGAGGGGGGCATCTCTATGAAAAAGATGGTGCCATCTGGTTCTCCTCAAAGAAGCTCGGAGACGAGAAGGATCGGGTTGTTGTTAGAGAAAATGGTCAGATGACGTATTTCGCCTCTGACATTGCGTATCACATGAATAAGCTTGATCGCGGGTTTGACCAGATCATCAACATCTGGGGCGCAGACCACCATGGTTACATTCCAAGAGTCAGAGCTGCTATTTCGGCCCTAGGCGGTGATACTGAAAAACTGGACGTCCTACTTGTTCAATTTGCGGTTCTTTACCGGGGTGAAGAAAAGGTTCAGATGTCCACTCGATCAGGGGAATTTGTAACCCTGCGACAACTAAGGGCTGAGGTTGGAAGAGATGCCGCGAGATTCTTTTATGTGATGAGAAAGTCCGACCAGCATATGGACTTTGACCTAAAACTGGCCGCGTCTAATAGCAATGAAAATCCTGTCTTCTATGTGCAGTACGCCCATGCCAGAATCTGTAGCGTGTTGCGTCAATTGGAGGAAAAGGGCTTAACTTGGGACAACGCTAACGGGATTGCTCACTTGACCCATCTTAAGGAGCCTCACGAATTGTCTCTTGTAGCGACACTTTCTCGATATCCAGAGCTCATTGAGTCAGCCGCCACACAAAAAGCGCCGCATCATCTCATCAACTATCTCCGAGATTTGGCCCACGAACTACACGCTTACTACAATGCCCATCACTTCATTGTTGATGATGTTGCGATCAGGGATGCTCGAATGAGCTTGATCACATCCGTGAAACAAGTTCTGTTGAATGGCCTATCTATTCTTGGCGTCAACGCACCGGAATCAATGTAAGCTCGTGCCTAAGGACTTAAAACATCTCGTTCCAGGTTATAAACCCCTCCCCCCTAAAAGAGCAGGCTGGCTTGCATTTCTGGTGATTGCTCTTTGCCTAGGAGTGATCGTGACTGTGGGCGTGAAAAACCTTGTGATGAGGTCAGAACCTGAGAGAGCGTCTCAGGGGGTAATGCCGGAGAAGCCTGCACAAACTGAGAGTGTGGCTCAGATGCCCTCCTTTCGATTCTTCAAACTTTTACCGGATAGCGAGCGATTTATTCCAGACTCAGATATCACGGCCGAAAAAAGAAAAGTTGCTTTGGGAAAAAGTCCGACCTCTGGGATCTTTTACCTGCAAGTCGGCGCATTCACTGAACGTTTACCCGCGGAGCAACTTCGAGCTCTCTTAACGAAGCTCGTAAACCAGAAAGTCAAACTTGAACTGATAAAGCTTGAACATACGGCGTGGTATCGGGTCAGTCTTGGCCCTTACAAAACCATTTCTGATGCTGAGGCCGTGCGAAGCTATCTTGCTGGCCATCAGCAAGATAGTGTGATTCAGGAACCCTTAAATCAATCGCCCCGGGCCCCTTAATTAAGGAGCTTCTTGCCCATCCCCAAACTTATTTTGAGGTCAGTCCATGAGAATACTTCACACCATGATTCGTGTAAGAAATCTGGATCACTCGGTCGCGTTCTATACCGAGGTTCTGGGCATGCGCGAACTCAGAAGAAGCGACTACCCAGAAGGACGCTTCACCTTGTGTTTTGTTGGCTACCAGAATGAATCTACATCCGCCGTTCTCGAGCTCACCTACAACTGGGATACTCACGATTACGTTATGGGCGATGCATTTGGGCACATCGCAATAGAGGTGGAGGATGCAGAAGAAGTCTGCGCCCTAGTCCGGGAAAAGGGCGGAAAAGTCCTCCGCGAGGCGGGTCCCATGAAACACGGCAACACCATCATTGCTTTTATAGAAGATCCAGATGGCTACAAAATTGAATTCATCCAGCGCGGTACCTGGGGTTAACTTCGACCCAAGCTTGTTGCCTTAGACATGGACTTAGATCAAATAAGAAAAGCGACCGACTTGCTGAGAAGTGGCGAATTGGTTGCCTTCCCCACTGAGACCGTTTACGGGTTGGGGGCTGATGCAGACCAGCCCGATGCCGTGGCCAAAATTTTTGCGGCAAAGGGGCGACCACAGGACCACCCCCTAATCGTCCATCTGGGAAGCGCAGAGGCATTAGAGCCTTGGGCCAAAAACATTCCTAAAAGCGCCTATCAATTAGCGAGGACTTTCTGGCCAGGCCCCCTTACACTGATCCTTGAACGTGGAAAAACTGCGCTTGGCGTCACAGGTGGACAAGAGTCTGTGGGCTTGCGAGTACCAAGCCACCCTGTCGCACAAGCCTTACTCAAAACCTTCGGGGGGGGGATTGCAGCACCTTCTGCGAATCGATTTGGGCATGTAAGTCCTACTCAGGCCCAACATGTTCATGAAGAATTTGGTGAGCATTGTCCTTTTACCCTGGATGGCGGCGATTGCGCTGTAGGCTTGGAATCGACGATTCTGAGTTTGATTGACGATGTGCCTACACTTCTTAGGCCGGGAGTCATCTCAAGAGGAGCCATCGAGTCCGTCATAGGTCGAGCGGTTATTTATCCCTCAGACCCCAAGAAGATTAGGGTATCCGGCACTCTGGATTCACACTATGCGCCCCGGACACCAGTCGTCGTGATGGGGAAGCAGACAATAGAGGAGATGCTGACATCCGAAAATGGAGAACCATTCAAAATAGCATTCATGAGCTTCGGCGAAGTCACACCCAGCTTGTCCGCCGGCAAGCCTTTTCACGCGCTCATTACAATGCCTTCGGACCCAGAATATTATGGTCAGCGTTTATACGCCGCTCTTAGACATCTTGATCTCTCAGGGAGTGACTTAATCGTTGTGGATGCGCCTCCAAACACCGGCGAGGCCTGGGAGGCGATCAACGACCGCCTCAGCAGAGCCGCGCATAAGAAACCCTAAACTCACTCTCATTAGGCCCAGACATGATGACTCTTAACGAACTCTGCATCGCCATATCAGGCCAATTAGTCGGGGCATCCGGTAATGAGCATTTTGAAGAAATTTCAACAGACACCCGGACCCTTCACCCAGGCTGTGTTTTTTTCGCTCTTCGGGGGGAGAAATTTGATGCCCATGATTTCATTGAGGAAGCCGTTCGTGCTGGAGCAACCTGCGCGGTTGTGGAGAAACTCCTACCCGTCGATATTAGTCAAATTCAAGTGCGAGATAGTCGAAGAGCTCTAGGCCTTGCGGCAGCTCATTGGAGATCAAAATTTAAAATTCCTGTAATTGCCGTAACCGGCAGTAATGGCAAAACAACAGTCACACAGATGATAGCCAAAATCTTGGAAGAAGCTGTTGGAGAAAAGGAACGCCTCGCAACTCAAGGTAATTTCAATAATGATATTGGCGTTCCCCTGACCTTATTTCGTCTTCGCCCAGAACATCAGTTTGCCGTTCTTGAGCTCGGCATGAACCATACTGGTGAAATTTCCTACTTAAGCCAAATCGCAAAACCTACCGTTGCGCTAGTTAACAACGCTCAGCGGGAACATCAAGAATTCATGGGATCTGTGGAGGCCACCGCAGAGGAAAATGGTCAGTCTATTCTCGCCCTTTCGGATTCTGGAGTCGCCATTTACCCCTCAACAGATGAGTGTGCGCCCATCTGGAGGCAGATGGCAGCAGAGCATGCTCGAATTGAATTTGGGATCAATAGTGAAGGTGATATTACTGGCAAATATAAAGCACATCCCGATGGCCTCACTCTAGATGTCTCGATCCAAGGACATCCGGTCTTCACTGCCAAGCTGCAAGTTTTCGGGCTACATAATGCCCACAATGCAATGGCAGCGATTTCGGCAAGCCATGCTGCTGGGATAGATATTCTGCATATCCAAAAAGGTCTGGAGTCCTTCCGTCCCGTGAAGGGCCGCTGTGTTCCCCGGCGATCTGCCGATGGAGCAACAATATTCGATGATACTTACAACGCAAATCCAGACTCGGTGCTTGCCGCAATAGACTTGCTGGCAAGCATGGGCGGAACCCAGATTCTGGTTTTAGGTGATATGGGAGAAGTCGGGGATCAAGCCGTTGAATTTCACCTTGAGGTGGGCCAGCATGCTGCCCAGCAGGGTATAAGTCATGTCTTTTCCTTAGGCGACCTGAGTCAACATACGACTGTCGCATTTAATCAGGAAGGGAAAACAGTACATGGAATCCACTTCTCATCCGTTGGGGAGTTGATTGAGAGGGTCAAAACCCTAAGTAACCCTGACGTCAAAATACTAGTCAAAGGCTCTCGTTTTATGAAAATGGAAAAAATCGTGGAGGCCATTTGCTAATAAATGAGGAATCTATTGGCCTTATTTTCTCGAACGACTTTGTCAATTCACTTCCTGGGGATCCTCAACGAGAGAATTTTCGAAGGGAAGTTTTGAGCGCTTGTTATTCCGTCACGACCCCATTCACAGCCCAGAACCCCTCGCTGCTAAGCTTCTCTCCTGACCTTGCATACGAACTAGGTCTGAATAATTTTGTTGAAACGCATGAATTTTTGTCACTTTTCACGGGAAAGCAGGTTCCACCTGAGATCACAACTTACGCTTCTTGCTATGGTGGTCACCAATTTGGAGTCTGGGCAGGGCAACTAGGTGATGGAAGGTGCATTAATTTCGGGGAGGTGAAAAACCGGGACGGCATCCCGATCACCCTACAGACAAAGGGCTCTGGCCCAACACCATACTCTAGGATGGGAGATGGTTTTGCTGTACTTAGATCCTCTATTCGGGAGTATCTGGCCAGTGAGGCCATGCATCATCTTGGTATTCCGACAACCCGAGCCTTGGCCCTTATTCGCACTGGCGATAATGTCATCCGAGACATGTTCTACGATGGTCACCCAGAGCCTGAGCAAGGCGCAATAACGGTGCGATCATCACCGAGCTTCATTCGATTTGGGAACTTTGAACTCTATTCCGCACGAAATGAAATTCCTACCCTAAAAAAGTTGCTGGATTACACCATTGCTCGGTATTACCCTGAACTCACCAGTGGTCGTATTGAAGAGAGTTATTCCCCGTTCTTTCGGGAAGTCTGCATCAGGACGGCAAATCTGATAGCTGCCTGGAATGGTGTCGGATTCGTTCACGGAGTAATGAACACTGACAACATGTCAGTATTGGGACTTACGATTGATTATGGCCCATTTTGCTTCATGGATATCTATGATGAAAACTGGACACCTAATACTACTGACACCCTGGGAAGATACAGCCTAAGGAATCAGTCGGCCGTTGCGAAATGGAACCTATACAAGCTTGCATGCGCGCTTCTACCAGTTGGTGTTGCGGCAGAAGAGCTCGAAGATGGCTTAGCACTTTTCGATGTTGCTTATGAGGCTGCTTGGTTAAAGACGATGAGAAATAAACTGGGCCTTGTGAACCCTGAAAAGGGAGATCGGGAATTAATCCTCCAGCTTCTTCAACTGCTTCATTCTCATCGGGTAGACTGGACCATATTCTTTCGTCAACTCAGCAAAATTGACCCTCTGTCCGAGAAAAGTAACGGTGAAGACCATGAGTTTCTTGTTGCTGCTTTCTACGAGACATTGGCCACCTCAAATGCCTCTGCACCCTTTTTGTCTGAATGGCTCAAAGCCTATCGACACCGTCTCAGCTTGGACCGCCTAGACGCATTCTCCAGAAACACGCTCATGAAGAGCGTGAACCCGAAATATGTGCTCAGAAACTATCTCGCCCAAGAAGCAATCGAAGCAGCAGAAAACGCTGACCTCAGCAAGCTCAAAGCGTTAGAAGAGGTTTTGTCCAACCCCTATTCAGAACATAGCCAGCTAGAGCACCTTTCAAAAGGAAGACCCTCCTGGGCAAAAACCCACCCCCACTGCTCAGCTTTATCTTGTAGCTCCTAGGCAGACTTGCTCAGTCAAAATGAACGACTTCATTAATCAAAACTGGCTCATGGCCCGAAAGCAGTTGAGATAGAAACATCCAGATATTTTCAGCGGAAGGCGGGCAACCTGGAAGAAAATAATCAATTTTGACCACAGAGTGTAGCGGGTAAACCTGATCTAACAACAACGGAAGTTCAGGATCAGATGGAATCATTCCGTTGATAACACCTTGCCCATCGATATAGGACGTTTGGAGGCATTCCGCTAGAGAAATATTATTGCGGATGGCTGGAACCCCCCCATTTATTGCGCAAGCCCCAACAGCGACCAAGATCTTACAATGTCTTCTAAACTCACGCAGAAGGTGAACATTTTCGGCATTACAAAGTCCCCCCTCGATGAGCCCTACATCAATCTCTTCAGATAGCGTTTTAATGTCCGTCAGCGGAGTACGGTCAAAAACCACCAATGCGTCCAATTCAGCAAGCTTTTCATCAATATCCAAAAGGGACATGTGACAACCAAAACAACCCGCAAGAGAGGTTGTCGCAATTTTGATTTTTCTGCTTTCCACCTTAATCAAGAAACTCCCATCAGCTCTTATTTATCCATGAGAGACTCTGTCTCGACACTTACTCGATCATAGGTTCTTTCACCAATCGGCTTTTCGTAGGCCAACTTTTTGGGAACGATCGCGCCGACCGGGCAGATTTTGGCGGCGACATCACTACTAGCGAATGCTGAATCGCCCAAAAGTCCCGACGCAGAATTGATCGCTAGCCGAGTTGATAGACCCCTGCCAATTAGGTCAAACACATCCTTGCCATCCAATTCATGACTCGCCCTTACACACAGCCCACAGAGAATACAACGATCAAAATCGATCAGAAATTCCGGATGGGATGCGTCAAGCGGTCTCTTGGGTGATTGGGGTTGAAAATGAAGATCCCGCATACCCTCAAGATAAGCGATAGCCTGGAGCTTACAGTCACCACTTTTCACACAGCCGGGGCAGAGATGATTCCCCTCTACAAAGAGCATTTGGATGAGGGTTCTCCTTAAAACGCCTAGGTCTTGCGTGTTAGACAAAACCTCCTGACCGTCCAAGGCAGGCATTGTGCATGCGGAGCAGTTTCGTCCGTTAACCTTAACCGTACAAACCTTACAATTTCCCTGACTTTTGACTTTTCGATCGTGGCAGAGGTGGGGAATGTAAATGCCTGCATTGTGGGCAGCATCAAGAATAGACTGCCCCTCCTCAAAGGAGATTTCTTGCCCATCTATCCTCAATTTTGACGCTGACATAACCAATCCAATTCCTCGAATATCCGTTCTTGAGTCTTATGAGCGCTGATCAAGATATGCTCCGGCATCGCTTCGCTTTGTTAACTCTCTTGCCTCTGCCAATGAAGCATCCAAATCAAAACCAGGCTGGAAATTTTGATGTGTCAGCATGAGCTCATAGTGCTCCGACATGGATGCCATTGTCGAGATAATCGGGTTCACCGAGGAAAGCCCTAGCCCACAATGGCTCGCATGACCCACTTGTTTTGCCAACTCCATCAGCTGACAAAGATCGGATGTAGAACCCTGACATGAGCGTATTTTGTCCAGAACTTCTCGCATCAGGGTCGTGCCAATGCGACATGGCGCACAAAACCCACAGCTCTCATGCTCGAAGAACGCCATAAAATTCCCAACAATCGACAAAAGATCACGCTGATCGTTAAAAACGATCATAGAGCCGCCCGTAGATAAGTCCTCATACCCAATACATCGGTCGAGCTCTCTGGTTGACACAAAGAGGCCCGATGGCCCTCCCATCTGGACCCCAAGAAGACCATCGGACGCACCGCAATCTGCCAGTATGCTCCGTAGTGACGTGCCAAACGGGTATTCGTAAATACCTGGCCTCTCACAATCACCTGAAATGCTCAGCAGTTTTGTTCCTCTTGAGGATGGCGTCCCAAAGGATGAAAACCAACTTCCACCCTTAAATGCAATCAGGGCTGAGGCCAAAAAAGTCTCAACATTGTTTACAACAGTGGGCTTTCCCATGTAGCCATGCGTGACCGGAAAAGGAGGTCGGTTTCGGGGGATACCCCGTTTACCCTCCAAAGACTCAATTAGGGCAGACTCTTCACCACAAATGTAAGCACCCGCCCCCACATGCAATTCGATGTCGAAATCGAAGTTAGGCTCATTAAGAATATTCTGACCGAGAAGCCCAACACGCCTCCGATTGTCCAAAAGCGCTCTTAGCTGACACTCCAGATGGCGATATTCGCCACGAAGATAAATAAATCCTTTACTCGCCCCAACCAAAAATGCAGCAAGCGTCATTCCCTCTATAACCTGATCCGCGAAGGCGTTCAGGAGCACCCGGTCTTTAAAGGTTCCCGGCTCACCCTCGTCTGCATTACAAACGATGATCCTGTCTCTAGGAGTTGGGACCTCTTCCTCTCGACAAATCGACCATTTTTTTGCGGTGTTAAACCCTGCACCACCACGTCCCCTTAGACCCGAGATTTCGAGCTCACTTAGAACTGAAATCGCTCCCTCGTTGATCACCTTATGAAGGACATCTCCTGGACGGAAACGAGTCTCTAACAATGGGCCAGCCAACCTAATGTTGTCTTCTACCGACAAAAGATGCTGTGGCCAATTCGACACCGGGATGGCATTTGAAATCAGTTCGCTGATCTCGTTAATCACTTTGGGCTCAAGTCGCGGTACAGCAAAACCATTGATAAGTGCGGCCGGGCCTTGGTCACAAATTCCAGTACAGGATGTCCATGAGAGACTCACCAGTCCATCATCACGGACGGAGCCCATCGAGACATTGAAGGCCCTAGAAAACTTCTCTGCAAGCAACTCGCAGCCCAGCATTTGATCAGTAATCGAACGACTTAATCGGATGTCGTAACGACCCACTGGCGAAGAAGAAAGAAAACTATAAAATTCGACGAGGCCCCTGATTCTTGTCACGGGGATTTTTAGAACATCCGCCAAAAACATTACGGCATCTTCAGGGACGCACCGGTAGTGTTCTTGTAGGTCTATTAGAATCTGAAGCAGACAATCAACACGGTATCGATAACGTTCAAGAACCTTTATCAGATAATCTTTGTTGATACTGTGCATTAGCTTAATCCGTCCACCTGAGGCTGACTGACTATATCAATTAAATCAACAAGCGTCGCACCCAACTGTTGGACGATCGGCTTTTCCAGAATTGGCCGCACAAAATATCGAACCGATCCGCTTTATCATACAATTGACGCCAATAGACACGCTGTCAGCGATGCAAGTGGCAGCCTAACTTGCTTGTCAAAAACCATCTAGGTAGGACCGCTCAATGAAACCATGGAACCGAATCATTAGGATTTTCATAATATCGGTTATCGGGTTAGCCATAGCCGGCATTCTGGGCGGCGTTGTATTCACCGACTTTATTGTCGACTACTGGTGGCACGAAGAACTTGGGTTTTCTGAACTTTTCCTCTTAAAACTCACGTACCGTCACCTTATTCTTAGCGGTACGACCCTATTTTTCTTCACCCTGTTCTTCCTTAACTTCTGGGCAGCATCCCGCTATCTGGGCGCCGAAGAACTCCCTTTGAGCAACCTCAGCAAAGAGGAGCAGCGACAAAGAACCCGGATTCTGAGACTTTTTCAGTCTGGCTCACTTAAAGTCTTTCTCCCCTTATCTCTTATTCTCGCCATCGTCATCGGAACGCCTTTCTACGAGGAGTGGGAGTCTGCGCTTCTGTTTATTTTTGGGCCGGCCTCTGGAATTAGTGACCATATCTTCCACAAGGATGTCAGCTTCTATTTGTTTGCTTTCCCCGTTTTCAAGCTCATTCAGGTAGAACTTCTTTTCTCTACTAGCATTCTGACCCTATCTATCGGGCTCCTTTATTATTTAGAACATAAACTTGTAGATGGAAACAGGATACCCTGGACGTCCGGGGCAAAAATTCACATCCACCTTTTGATCGGGCTTACCCTTATTGTCCTGTGTTGGGGATTCATGCTCGAACGATATGATCTTTTGTACACGGAGGCACACGAGCCACAATTCTTTGGACCGGGCTTCCTGGAGATTCGTTACTATCTCCCCTTGATTTGGCTATCTATCATCAGTCTTTTTCTGGCCACGATAAGCTGGGTGCGTCATGCGCAAAAACCCGGAAAGATCGCCATTCCGCTCGTCATTAGTCTTATCTTTGTAGCTTCAGTTGCAATCAGGAATATTGACTTCATCCCCAATACCATTGAGCGATTTATCGTGGACCCCAATCCTGTCCGCACAGAACAGGAGTTCATGAAGAACAATATCGAAGCTACGCTTAGCGCTTACGACCTCAATGACATAGTCAACATTGACGTGGTGCCGGGCCTCCCAGATGAAGATGTCCTGGACCCTGAGCTTCGCTCACACCTTTACAATATCCCGGTCTGGGACCCGGAATTTCTTGACGATGTTTACCAGCAAATGCAAGGAATTCGGCCCTATTATCGTTTCAGCCATGCTGATGTTGCTCGATATATGGTGAATGGTCGCCTTGAGCAGGTGAATATCGCAGCCCGAGAAGTCAACATCGATCAACTCCCGACAATTGCTCAAAACTGGGAAAACACCCACCTTCGCTATACCCACGGGTATGGCGCTGTCGTCACTCCCGCTGCGCAAGATGGGCAGACACCGATGAACTGGTATCTACAGGGCCTAGATATGCAGAATGCCGGAAGCTTCCCCGTAGAGCGGCCTGATATTTACTATGGGGAGGAAGAACTAGAATACGCCGTTGTCCCCAACAACCTGAATATTGTCGGGATTCCTAGCGTCGATGAAGAATCGAATTTTAACTACACCGGTAGAGGTGGAGTACCGATCTCATCTCTGTTCAGGAAGCTTCTCTTCTCCCTATATTTCAAAGATGAAAAGCTCTTTTTCTCTGTAAATGTATCGGGTCAGAGTCGTGCGCTTTTCCACAGAAATATCTTTGACCGCATTCGGCGCCTCACCCCATTTCTTAAACTGGATGGGGAGCCCTATGTTGTGGTAACGCCCAAGAGAATTTTCTGGGTCATGGACGCATTCACGACATCAGACTGGTACCCGCTATCCAAACGGTCCAACACACATTTTCATGGCGAGCATCACGCCAGTGATTTCAACTATATCCGTGAATCCGTAAAGATAATTGTAGATGCCTATGATGGCCATGTTGACTTCTACATGACAAGAAAGGAACCCTTAGTCATGGCCTACCGAAACGCATATCCTGGGCTATTTAAGGATATCGATGAGATGCCTGCGGACCTCAAAAATCAGCTGCGCTATCCCAAGGATCTTTTCAATCTCCAAATGAAGGTATACGCCCGCTACCACCAAAAAGACCCCGCGCTCTTCTTTGAACAAGCTGAAACTTGGGACTTTGCCTCAGTAAACAATAGCAAAGCAGAGCCTTACTACCTAACTACAGCACTAGAGGACTATCACAGCGATAAGCCAAGCCTTGTCTTAATTGCCCCAATGACGCCCGTAGGGCGCAGCAATCTCAGCGTCCTCGCTGTGGGCGGCACGTTTACGGTTGGGCCAGGAATGGATACAACCGCCCCTTATGACACCCAAGTGGTGATCTATCGCTACAACCGGGAAAAACAAGTCGATGGGCCCGCGCAGGTGAATGCCCTCATTGACCAAGCCCCCGATATCGCGCGACAACTAACACTCTGGGACCAGAGAGGATCAAAGGTCCTAAGAGGACGCATTATCGTCCTCCCCGTGGGCCACTCTGTCCTTTATGTGCAACCCGTCTACATAGTCTCGACCAGCGGAACCAAGATTCCCGAACTACAACGGATCATCTTATCTATGGGCAATGTCGTTGTGATGTCTGCTTCACTGGAAGAGGGGATCTCGGAACTTGAAAAGAAACTCACGGTCATGCGTGATAGAAACCCTGTCAAGGCAAAAGCTCTGCTCAATCCAAAACCTGGCGAACGAACCCCTTCGATGTCGCCAATTAATTAAAGCCGATCAACCTGAGGGGAGAGTGCGCGCCAAGATAAGGCAACTTTCGCACTGTCGTCGTGCGTAAGGCATACCTCCGCGGTTTTAATTCCACAATCCATCCCTCAGCCCCGGCACAAGAAGGTGGCCTGAAGATTGCTTCGTTCTCTCTGGAAGATCACTTGATCTATCAAGCCCAATAGAACGGAGGATATGTGATGGTCATGCTCCAAGCTTTTTTCACGCTTCTACTTTTTATAACCTTGTGGTTTATTACGGAACCCGCGACCCGGCGCCAAAACCAAACGTTCAAGAGCGCCTATACGATGGGAACATTCTTCCTTTCGGGTATTTTAGTGTCAGTCGCCGCAGCCACAATGACAAACTAGCACTGCAAAACCATTGTCATAGGCCAGTTCGCATAGCGGGCTGGCCCGAAGATTTCTGGAGGCAATGCGTCCTCAACTCCAAAATCAGGAAGACCGCGGTTAATGGCAGCAGCACCCAGCTTGCATAGGCTCCGGGAGGTGGCGAGACCACCGCGATAGGCTTCAAGTGCCCCACCAAAATGCGCAGCGCCATCTCAACCAGTTGAATAGCAAGCATTAAAGAGAGCAGGGAGCGAAGCCTAAAAATCACGACCCATCCCAAAATAGCCAGCAATAGCTGACTCACACCCCATTGTGCAAAGATGGCTATGAGATTAAGCGCCTGGGGACCTGAAACCTCAATCCCCGCAATGCTCCCAGCACCTCCATCGGGCGCAAAGATGTGTATCAAACTCCGAAGTGTTGAGGCGACAGTACAAATAGCAAAAAAACATAGGGGTAGCCCATTTATGAGTTTTGCACTCATCTGAGGGCTACCCCCTAGAAGAATTTTGCGGGGCCTATTTCTTGACCCATCCTTGTTTAACGGAGTACGCCTGAAGCTCTTC
>CAYFLM010000007.1:35286-36387 GCA_964343925.1 uncultured Methylococcus sp. | reverse complement strand
GCATTGCCAAAGGTCGCGTTTAATAGTCCACCCAGACCAAATCCGACTCGATCGGCGATACTCTCTGTTGCCGATGCAATGATGGAAGCCAGTGGAATAATGGCAAAGCCTGACAATAGAAAGACCAGAATCGGATTCCATTCAAGATAATCGCCGAGATAAGCCAGTGGAACAAAGAGTAGCATCAGCATCGTAATGCGCTGTCCATCGATTCTGGTCGCGGAAGGGTTTGAGAAGCGGGTCAGCATGGACCGTTTCAGTGATCGAGGTTGCGATGATGTAGTTCATCCCAAGCCGCTTTAGCACCATCTCTGAAGCCGAATGCGATTGGGTTTTCTCTTGGTATAAGTTGGCCTACCCATGCAATGGGGTAGACGACTCCATAAGAGAGGTAGTAAGCAGCATTGTAAATCAGTGATGAAAGTTCATGAGTGGACTGAGACTTCTCACTGACCAAGCTCGAGCCCGAAATGGGGGGGAGAGGATTCATTGCAAGCGAACTAGTAGACATATTCGATTCGATTAATCTGGAACATTGCCTCTATTGTAAGTTTAGTTCTGAGGATGCTGCACGCTTGGAATCTTGATGATAGCCACGAGACCACCCTCTGAATGGTTCTCAAGCTCAATGCTGCCACGTTGCATTTTGATGAGATTAGCGGCAATCGACAACCCAAGCCCTGTTCCCCCGGTCGCTCTGGATCTCGACTCCTCGAGCCTCACAAAGGGTTGAAAGACCGAGTCTAAAAGGGAATCAGGAATCCCTGGACCCTGATCTCGAATATGTATTTCAAAAACATCTCCAAGGAGGGATGCGCTGATATCTGCACGTTGTCCATACTTGCAGGCATTATCAATTAAGTTTTCCAGGATGCGGCGAAGCGCCAAGGGCTGGACTTCAATAAGCATTTCCAGTTCATCAGCATTGGTTTGGTAATGTGCTTCGATACCGGAATCCAGACAGTCATCACAGATGCTGTGGAGCATGGCATTAAGGTCGATCAGCTGATAAGTTTCATGGCTATGCATGCTACGTGCGAGCTCTAAACCCTCATTAATCAAATTCTGCATTTCACTGAGATCGGATTCGAGTCGTCGTTT
>CAYFLM010000007.1:0-35186 GCA_964343925.1 uncultured Methylococcus sp. | reverse complement strand
GTTGTTCGGATGTTAATTTCGTGAGAAGGGGAATCACCTCTCTGAAATGTTCAATTGCTCTTTGTTCTCTGTTCTCAGCGGCCATACGCTGGCGTTCACGTTGGTAAAACGCATTACTCAGCAAAATGGCAAGAAAGACCCCTCCTAAAATGGTGACAAATAATCTTAAGGATAAGGTGGGGGGCCAAAGCCTCGGTTTTGGCATCAATGATTCTCGATATGAACTTCCGTGCTGAGCACGTAACCCTCGCTACGGAGTGTCTTAATGAGTTGTGGGTTGCGAGCATCATCCTTCAGCTTTTGACGGAGGCGACTCACTCTAAGGTCAATGGATCGGTCGAAGGCATCCTGTTCTCTCCCTTTGACCAGATCCATCAGTTGGTCCCGAGTGAGAATACGGTTGGCATGTTGGAGGAAGACCTTGAGCAACTGGTATTCAGCAGAGGAGAGAGTTACGCCTATCCCAAGGGGTGAAATCAGCTGGTGAGATGCAGTATCCAATAGCCAGCCGGCAAAGCGGTATCTTCGATTGGTTTCAGGGATTAAATTTTTAGGTAAGGCCTGAGCTCTTCTTAATACACTACGTACCCGAGCCAATAACTCTCTCGGCTCAAAGGGTTTGGTGAGGTAGTCATCTGCCCCCATCTCGAGACCCAGTATACGGTCCAAGGGATCTGATTTGGCGGTTAACATGAGCACAGGAATGTTGGATTGTGCCCTAAGTCTTCTGCATAGGGTGAGTCCATCTTCGCCCGGCAGCATTAGGTCAAGGACAACGAGATCGATTCTTCCGCTATCAAGAATGGTGAACAGCTGACGACCATCTGCGGCTGTGGTCACTCGATAGCCATTTTGTTTGAGATAGTCCGAGAGGAGTTCACGAATATCCCGATCATCATCTACGACTAAAAGATGTGCTTGAATTTCCATGCGTTCATTTTTACCTGAATCCCAGGGTTTGTCATGAGATTCGGCATGTAAAAATGTATCGCTTTGTATCGGTCTGTTTTCCTGCAACAACTGGATACAAGATGTTCTGTGTGGCTACCGCAATACCTTGAAAAGGTTTGAGAAATCATCTGTCCAAAGCACAGAGGTTTGAGGCTCGATTAAAGTTCTACTCCGTAAACCCTCAAGTTGTTTTGGGTCTTTGCTAAGCAGCGCCCAATTTGAAGCATATTCGGTAATGCCATCATCGGAAGGTTCTTGATGAACGATCAGATAATGAAGTCCTGACGCTTCACCGAGTGCACGAATGACGGGCGAAAGGTCGAGGTGATGATTCGAAATGTTCACCGCCAAAATACCGTTGGGTTCGAGGTGGCGAAGATAAAGCTGGATGGCTTGAATGGTTAAAAGATGCATGGGAATGGCATCGCCGCTGAAAGCATCGAGGACAAAGAGATTGAAGTGATGATCTGGTTCACGGTCAAGTTCGAGGCGGGCATCTCCCACGATAAGGGTTTTGTTTGCCTTAGATCGGTCGATGTAGGTGAAATACTCTTGCGCAAGTCGAACGACGGTCGGATTGATTTCATAAAGTCTGACCGTATCTGATTTTCGGCTGTAGCTCAGCAACGTCCCAACACCCAAGCCTACGATACCGATTTTTCGCTCAGGGATCGATTGGGTCAGTGAAAAGGCTGCGGCAATTCCAGATTCCCGCCCATAGTAGGCGGTTGCAAGATCTTGTTTGTCCTTCGCCAAAAACTGATAGCCATGATCAATGGATCCGTGACGTAGGAGGCGTCTCGCCAGTTCCGGCTGATCCAATGAACGTTCTTCAACCCGGAGAATGCCATAAAAATTCCGACTGACCACCGTCTTGTCAGCACTGAGTTGAAACGCATGATTGAGTAGTCTTCCGGCAAGAAGGGTGAGTACCACGATAAACAGTGAGCGAATCAACCACAGATTCTTGCCGTGTTGCAGTCGAACCTGTTCTTCTGCCATCACCAGTAGGGGCAGCGCACAGCAAAGGAAGATTGCAATATGAAATTCAAAATAAAGCGGAAATATCAGTGGCGCAATCAGTGCAACAAAGAGTCCTCCAATTGCCCCACCTGCAGAGGTTGCGAGGTAATACGAGGTTAAATGATTCGGGTGGGGTCTCAGGCGGTAAAGCTCCCCGTGGCAAACCATACAGCAAAAGAAAAATCCGACGTTATAAATCACAACCTGGGATATCAGTTCCGTAGAACTGCCCGAATACAGCATAGTCACCATGGCAAAAATTCCCATCACCATAGCAGGGAGGTAGAACCTCGGGGTGTACCAGCTTTTCCTGGCGTAGCAGAGGATAAATGAAAGCAAATACAGGGCGAGAGGAACGATCCACAAAAACGGAACGCTAGTAACGTCCTGACAAAGTTGGTTGGTAGTTGCTAGAAGGAGTGTAGACGCTGCTGCGGGAAGAGAAAGCCAGAAGATCCACAATAGACGCTTTGGAATGACGTCGGAGAGCAGACTTTCCTTTGTCGATATGCGTGTATGAAAGAATTCCTTCCGGATTAGCCGATGCTTTCGTTGCTGCATGACGATGGCAAGACCTAGGCAAGCCAATGCAAAAATCACAAATGCAAAAGACCAACCGTATGATTGTTCTTTCAGACGGAAGTAAGGTTCAAAAATAAACGGGTAGCTGATGAGGGCTAGTAGAGAGCCGAAATTTGAGAGCGCGTAGAGTGGGTAAGGGGATTGACCGGGTGAGAGGCGGATGAACCATGCCTGAAGTAGAGGTCCTGTTGAGCTCAGTACGAAATAGGGTAGACCCACACTACCCAACAGAACCGACAGAATCAAAAGTGTGGGGTGAATACTGTCATCCGGCTTCCAAGCAGTAGGTGGGGATATCGGCAACATGAACATCGCCGCTAGGAGGAGCACAATATGGATTTTGCTCTGATGCAGAATGTTCATCCGCTCTAGGCTGAGGTGAGCATAGGTGTAGCCTAGGAGGAGCATGAGTTGGAAAAACAGCATGCACGTGGTCCAAACCGTAGGGCTCCCTCCAAACCAAGGGAGAATGAATTTTGCAATCAGAGGCTCGATTTGAAAGAGAAGGTAGGCGCCAGAGAACACTGAGAACGCAAAAAGAAGGCTCTGCATCTGCAGAATGAGTGGCTTTCGCATGGTTTGTGCGACTTTATTCTTCTAGTTCTTAAGCCAAATGGAGGAGGACTATGGGGTCAGTCGGGCGTATTCTAATTGAGGTTTCTAGCGGATTCACCCGTTATTTTGGTGTTAGTTTGATGTCTTGGGAGTGACCTCAAGTGAATTTGCAGCGCTATCGCAGGCGTTTCTCCATTTCATGAATATGGGTTCTAGGGAATTGGGAGAGGGTTCAACTGAGGTGAGCCTAAATTCAGCCCAACGGATCCATGTTTTGCCTGCTTCAAAACAACTGCCGAAGGGTTCGTCAAAGGCAGAATCACCAAAGCTTTTGATGGTTATCGAGACTGAGTGTAGTGCTCGTGTGAGTGAGTCTTGGTCTTTCTTTTCCAGTCGGGCAGTCCCCTTATGATGTTCCATAGTACTGGCGAGTTTTTGCATGAACGCATGGATCGCCGGTGGGTTCGGTGGGGAGAGCTCAGAAAACGCGACCCGCGGTAATAAAAAACCAAGCGCCATCAGCCCGCTAAGAAGAAGAAACCAGCGATTCACAATCGATATTGCCGAGAAAAAAACAGCTTGAAGACACGTTTAGGGCCTACTTCGATAATGAGACGTGAGGCAAAACAGTAGATTAGTACGGCTTGAGCCAGAATGACATGGTTGGCCAGAAACTGTGGGCGGTTAAAGTTCTCCAAGGCTATTTCAATAATACGCTCGGGGTTTCCCTGATGAATAAACTCTGGAATCATCTCTTCGAGAACAAAAACCACTGAGGTGATCATGCTGTAAAGGAGTGTCCGCCATAGGGTATTGATCACTAGTGGTTTTTTGCTGAAGGCTTGCATCAGGCTGCTCTCATTCAGCAGTAGAAAAATTTTACCGAGTACAAGTGCGCCAATGGTTGCCGAAAAGGAGTGGGCGGGATCAAGACCATAGCTGGCTTCAATCAAGTGCCGGTTCCACATCGCGATGTGGAAAACAACAAGAAAATAGAGGGTTGGCGCTAAAGCCTTCTTGAACTCATGAGCAACAAAGTGGAAGATCTTGGAAAAGCGCATTATCGAGCCTCGAGAGGAATCCATTGGATGTGTAATAACGATTTAAGAGAGATTTATCGTCGACATGGCCTACTTAAGAAGTTTTTCCTTTGTGGTATTGGGCTGAGCTTGTATTTATCTCAGGTTGCCTTGGCCGAGCAGGTGTCCATTATTACTAACGTCGATGATTGTGCCAATGCCCATACCGTTTTCTACCGCAATCAGCAGGGACTTCTTGGCGTTGCGAGCGAAGTGCCAACGACGGACTGGCCGATGCCGGAAAAAGGTGATCGGCTGCAGGGTGATTTTTCAGTATTAGGGAATGTGCTTGTCGAATATGTGAACAAAACAGGACAGGTTCTCCTTAATATTGAAGCTCGAGAAGCCCCCAAAGACGCGCTCCCGAAGTTAATGAAGCAATTTTGTTCAAAGATTCCGTAAGGCCTATTCTGCTTGAGCGACGGGATTGTGTAGAACCCCGATACCTTCGATTTCGATCGAAACTTCATCACCAGGCTTAAGCCAAATGGGCGGGGTTCGCGCCATTCCTACGCCCTGTGGTGTCCCCGTTAGAATGACGGTACCGGGCAACAAAGTCGTGTCGGCACTTAAAAACTCAATGATGGCGGGCACGTCAAAAATCATGTCATTGGTATTCCAGTCCTGAACCGTCTCGCCGTTAAGGATCGTCTTGATCCCGAGTTGATTGGGGTTGTGGATTTCATCCGCGGTCACCAGCGATGGACCAAGAGGGCAGAAGGTGTCAAAAGTTTTGCTGCGGCACCATTGATGGCCGCCCGCATGTTTTTGCCAATCCCGAGCGCTTACATCATTTGCACAGGTGTAACCCAGCACATAGGACAATGCGTTTTCCCGGCTGACATTACGTGCCGTTTTTCCGATGATGACCGCCAATTCACATTCATAATCTACCTTTGTGCTCTTGAGTTTTCCGGGTAACAGGATCGGATCCCCCGGATTTTGAACTGAGGAAGGCAACTTCATGAACATGATCGGGTATTGCGGGATGGGTGATTGTGTCTCTTCTGCGTGATATCGGTAGTTGAGCCCTATGCCAATGATGGACGATGGAACAATAGGACTAAGGATTTTATGAATAGAGGCCTGTTCTTCCGTTAATGACCATTCTTTAAAAAGATCGCCTTGGATGACTTTGTACTCAGCAACACCCAATTTGCCGGCGTATTCCACGGTTCCAGTTGGAGTGGTGTAGCGAATGATCTTCATAGACTTTTTTTACTCTTAAAAATTGATGCAAACGAGGGATTGACAAGCAAAAGGGATCCCTTCATGATCAGCGTCCCTGTGATTTGGTTGCAGGATCATAATAATAATGAAGGAGAGCTAGATAGGGATCCATCAAAAATAATAATAACGGATCCCCCCACTGCTTCGTGGTGGGACCTAAAAGCAGGCGCCCCCGTCATGCTTTATAGGTTCCACCACGATTTGTTCTCAAACCCCCGCTTTTGAAACCCTACCGTTTCCATCCCATCTCCGAGTGCTTTGAGCCATTGGTCGATCTGACCGATACGGAGTTTAGTTACGTTGATCCGCATCCCTACCTCAAAGCCGGCGCCGATTATGGGGGTGTGAGTCCCTGGCAGCTGAGATCGGGTGTCTATGAGCGTCTAAAGACGGCTAGCCGTTCACTCAGCCAAAGCCACCCCGGATGGAGCCTCCATCTCTTCGACGCTTATCGGCCCATTGCTGTCCAGAACGATATGGTGCGTCTTGAATTCCTTGCGTGGTCTAAAGGTCGGCATGAAGCCGACTTAAGCGAAAAAGAACGCGATCGTATCTATCAGAAGGTCTACCGTATCTGGGCGGTGCCCAGTGACGATCCCGCAACGCCACCGCCTCACAGTACGGGTGCTGCGATGGATCTGACGCTCACCGATTCGAGCGGACGAGAGGTGTGGATGGGGTCGCCCATTGATGAGAACTCCGACCGTTCAAATCCCGATTACTTCAAGATACTGGACCCAGTCGCCCATGATCATCGCAGAGTGCTTTGTGAAGCGATGGAATCCGCCGGGTTTACCCGACATCCTGAGGAGTGGTGGCATTTTAGCTACGGCGATCAAATGTGGGCTTGGCTCACAAGCCACCAAACCGGCCACGCCGAGATGGCCCGATATGGTCGGGCCGATCTCATCTAGTCAGCGGGTTCGGACTAATCCCAATGTCCGCCGGACATTTGCACGGTTGGGAAAAGAATATTGCCTCTGAAGTGTAGCCAATCCAGAAGACCGTCGATCTTGACGTAGTGTGGGTCCGTTTCTTTTGAGCTGATCACAACGATGATGTCGTAACCTTCGATGGCAAATACGGTGAACGATTCACCGCCGATGCTCTCAAAAGCATTGATGACCTTGTAGCCTTTGGATTCGATAGTTTGGGCAAGTTGTTCAGGTGTAACGACACTTTCACCGAAATATTCGGTGAGACGTTCTTCCTTGAATACACCATCGGTATATACGGAGAAGGGCACGGGGTTGTTGTGTTTTGAAAAGAACTTGATAGACATGGCAACTCCTGTTTCGTTATGGCTTCATGATAACCGAAAATAGCCGGCTGTAAGGACTCCGCATAGACAGTCTAGCGACACGCTCAATATCCTACTGATCATTCACCCATGCCACTCTTTTACTTTCTAGTTACATTTTCTTGGTGTTTTTCCGTGATGGCGGATACACCTGAAAATATCCTGTTGAACTATGCCGTTGAAGCCAAGCGAGAAAACCCTGCATTTGTGACATTCGATGCCCGCCGGGGAGATGTCTTTTTTCATGAAAAGCACGGCGGTGAATGGAGTTGTTCATCCTGCCACACCGACAATCCTTCAGACATGGGACGTCATGTGGTGACTTTGAAAACTATTCACCCGATGCGGGCAGGAGCCGATTCGGATCGTTTCCAAGATCCGCATAAGGTTGAGAAATGGTTTAAGCGCAATTGTAAGGATGTCTTGTCGAGGGAATGCACCGCCCTTGAGAAAGGGGATGTACTCACCTATTTGCTATCTGTACAAAAGCCCTGATGATAGCCCCAGCTTTTCAATTTAAACCGCCATTCTGGCTTCAAAATCCCCACCTCCAGACCATTCTGCCCACACTGTTTAAGGGCAATGAATCCTTTGAGACTCGACGTGAGCGTATTTCCCTGCCCGACCAGGATTTTATCGATCTTGATTGGTCCATAGGTTCAGGGTCACGGGGTGTTCTGCTTTTGCATGGGCTATCAGGGTCGTCCAGATCCCCTTATATCTTGCGTCTTCAAAAGCTATTGTCTGAGCATGGGTTTACTGTGGGCGCTCTCAATTTCAGGGGATGTAGCGGCGTACTCAACGATACCGCCAACGCTTACCACTCAGGGGAAACCAAGGATCTTGACACCATCTACCGTTTAATCGCGTCCCGATTTGAGTCATTGTCCATCGTAGGCTTCTCACTGGGTGGCAACATGTTGCTGAAATGGCTCGGCGAGCAGGGGAGTGCGGTCAGGTTAGCCGCTGCAGTTGCGGTTTCGGTGCCATACGAACTTTCGCGTTGCGCAGATCGAATGGATCGGGGTTTTTCGAGGCTCTACCGTGATCTTCTGATTGGGGAACTCAAAGTGTTTGTCGAGACGAAAAAAGATCATCTTATGCGCATTGGACGCCAGGATGAGGCCGATCGGCTTATTGAATTGGGTGATCTTTCTAAGGTGCGTTCATTCTGGGAATACGATGATCAGGTTGTCGCAAAGCTTTATGGTTTTAAGGATGTTCATGATTATTACGCTCAATCCAGTTCGAGAACCTATCTACGGGAGATCGAAAATCCGACCTTATTGATACACGCTCAAGACGATCCATTCATGGTCCCTGAGGTTATTCCCTCACCTCAAGAACTCGGTCCCGATGTGCGTATTGAGGTCACAGAAAAAGGAGGGCACGTAGGATTTATCGAGGGTCACCAAGCCCTTCGCCCGAAGTATTGGATTGATCGAAGGATACTGTCCTTTCTTTCTGAAGCCTATTCCAAGGACTCTATTCTAACTTGATCGAATTGTGCCTTGATCTCAGCTAGGCTAATCATCGCAACGTCAGCTCTTGTAGCATTTGCAGCCCCCGCCGCAGAGGCCCAGCGGAGTGATTCAAGAGCGGAGTAACCCAGCATTCTGGCATGGGCAAGTCCCGCGAGATAGCAGTCACCGGACCCAATAGGGTTGACCTGTTTCAATTGAGGGGGATGGATTCGAAACGTACCTGAGCCGGGTAGCCTGATTTCAGCGGGCTGATCCCCATCGGTGATATGGAGTTCTGGAACTCTTCCCCAGAGGTTGCTCTCCGACCATTCATCCCTGTTAGGTTTGGCAAGATCTGGGATGGCGTCCTCTGCTAAAGCCGTTTTAAGCGCGGTTCCGTGGGCATCAAGCCAACAAGGTATGCCAGCTTCTCGAGCGGATCGGATAGGGTCGATATAGAGGCGACTCTTTTCAGGGTCTGGAGAGGAACCACTGATGATAAGCAGCTGGACCTCGTTCAGCCGTGTCCGAATCCTATCTTGTAGACGGCCACATTCGTCATCGGTGAGCGTAAAACCATGCGGAAGAACAGATGTGGGGTGATGGGGATCTGAACTTCCCCCCATAAATCCCATCCTCAAAGGGGCTCGCGTTTCAATGAAACAGTCTTCAATACCATCGCCCTTCACCATGTCTCGAAGCCAAGCACCGCTGTGTCCACCCGCAAACCCGGTAAGTATGACGCGGTGTCCAAGGCGACTTAGTACACGAGCGACGTTAACGCCTTTTCCCTCTGCATGACATTCGATCTCATTCACTCGATTAATGTGTCCCGATTGAACGGCACCTCGATAAACGAGATTAAGCAGAGGGTTGGCGCAGACCACCATGACCTTGGGTCGGGGAAGGTCTTTTGAGTTTTGATTCGGCGAAAAGGATTCCATCCGTCTAGAATAACTAATTTGGCGAAGCTTAACGCCCTTCAGGTTTTTTTTGAGGCTCTCATGCACGTCACATTAGTCCATGTCCATGTTCACCCACACGCCGTTGGAGCCTTCATCCAGGCGACTGAGGATAATCATCATCACTCAATTCAGGAGCCAGGAAATCTACGATTCGATGTACTGCAGGATCCTACCGATCCCGGACATTTCATTCTGTATGAAGCCTATCGCACTGGCGAAGATGCCCTAGCGCACAAATCAACGCCGCACTACCTGCTTTGGCGCGATACGGTTGCTGAAATGATGGCAAAGCCAAGAGAGGGTGTTCCCATGGCGGGGTTGTTCCCTTGATGGCTCAAATTTCAGAATTTGCTATTGGGAAGCTACCAGAAATTCGGTTTGGATCTGGGGTATTGAGCCTGTTGCCGGATCTTGTATCGCGACATGGCAATCGAGCGCTTATTCTGACCGGGCAGCGGTCATTCCTTGAGACGCCACAATGGCCAAAGCTTCAGGCTGAGTTGAATCAGAGGCGGATTGAATGGACCCATCTCAAAGTCGGTGGGGAACCCTCACCCGATGAAGTCGATACGTGGGCCCAGCAATTCAGAGGTTTTGGTCCCTCCGTCGTTGTAGGTATTGGGGGAGGAAGCGTTCTCGATGCGGCTAAGGCGCTGGCCGGCCTCATCCCCGTCGAGTGCTCCGTCATGGATTTTCTGGAGGGTGTAGGCCCTGAGTTGCCTTTTGAAGGCCCAGCCTTGCCTTGGCTTGCAGTCCCTACGACCGCCGGTACGGGTTCTGAAGCCACAAAAAATGCCGTACTCACTCGGCAGGGGGCGGATGGATTCAAGAAGTCATTCCGCTCTGATCTTCTTGTGGCCTCAGTCGCCTTGATTGATCCAGATCTTCTTGAATCTTGCCCCAAGGCTCAAATTGCAGCAAACGGGATGGACGCATTGACGCAATTGCTCGAGTCGTTCGTTTCGCTGAGGTCCAATCCCTTTACCGATGCGCTGGCATGTTCGGGCTTGAAGCGGGGTCTTGTGCATTTGCTACCTTGGTATGAAGGTGATGCAAGATCCGCATCGCATATGGCCTATGCTTCACTCTTGTCGGGTGTCTGTCTCGCGCAAACGGGTTTGGGTTCTGTCCATGGGCTCGCACAACCATTGGGTAGTTTTTTCCCGATCCCTCATGGCGTGGTTTGCGGCACTTTACTGGCGTCTGCAACACGTATCAATGTCGAAGCGATGCGCGAACGAGATCCTTTAAATCCGGCGTTGAATAAATATGCCAAGGTCGGTCGAATGCTTCCTGGGGCATCCGGTTATGAAGATGCTGACGCGATTCAAACGCTGATTTCGACTTTGGCCGACTGGACCCAAAAGTTATCCATACCCAATCTCACTCAATTGGGTGTCAGCGAATCTGATGTCCCTAAGATCATTCAGCATTCGCGAGGGTCAAGCATGAAAACCAATCCTATCGTCCTGAGAGACGATGAAATCAACCTGCTACTCCAAGAACGTCTCGGACTATCCATCGGCTATCCGCTATGAACATCAAGTCTTTTTCAGGACCTTTACTCTCAGGCATTCTGATTGGTACCAGCTATATCCCTTTTCCTCCATGGGCGTATTTGTTCTGTTTCGTCCCACTGTGGCTTTTTTGGCTGAAGCCTGAGAGAAGACTGAAGGAAATCATTATTTCAGGGGTTTTGACCAGCTTCATTTTCACCCTGATTGGCTTCAACTGGTTTGCCTACATGATGCACGAGTTTGCGCATCTGGATTGGTTCTTTTCCGTACTTGCGCTGATTGCATTTGCCTTATTGGCCCACCCTTTCGTTTGGGTTAGCGGTTGGGTCTGGTTCTACGCCAATCGTTGGCTACGTCTTGGGACACTAGGGCAAGTCACGCTCATAGCCGTATTGACCATCCTCTTTGAGGCTTCTATTCCTACGGTGTTCGATTGGGATTTTGGATATTCCTGGTTCGCTGCTGGGGTGCCCATCTATCAACTGGCTGAATGGATCGGCTTTTCTGGATTAAGCAGTCTCACGATATTAGCGAACGTCCCGGCCCTTATCATTTGGCGTGCTCGAAAGGAAAACCATGCGTTGAGATCAGCCGGTTGGGTCCTTCTGACGTTTCTCAGTTTGAACGGGCTGGGTTTCTGGCTGAGTCACCATCAGCCCCCACCCGATGACCAGGCTAAGGTGATGCTGGTTCAGGGGAATATCGGGAATGCCGAGAAAGTGTCTGCCGAGCTTGGAATGGGTTTTCAGGAAGCGATTTTGAAAGCCTTCATGCTAACGACGGATCAAGGCCTAGGCCAAATACCGACGCCGACGTCTTTGGATTTTGTGATTTGGCCTGAAACCGCGTTTCCATCGGTCCTTGGAAGAGGACTTCGTCCGACCCCCGATGCTGAAACGCTCAAACAGTTCATAGCAGCGAGGCAGATCAATCTCATTACGGGTGCCTATGGCTTCGACCGTTCCAAAGGCCTCATGACGAATTCACTCTTTGTTCTTGACCGGAGCGGGGCGGTAGTTGAACCGCATTACAGTAAAACGATATTACTGGCTTTTGGTGAATTCATTCCAGGTGAAGATCTCTGGCCTGGTATTCGGAATTATCTGCCTCCAATAGGTCAATTTGCCCGTGGACCCGGTCCAACCGTTCTGCTCGCGCATGATCGATTTTTGATGGGGCCTCAGATTTGCTACGAGAGTTTATTTGCGTGGTTTTCAAGAGATCTTGCCGATCTGGGTGCCCAATTTATTGTCAATGTTACCAACGACTCATGGTACGGCTACTGGCAAGAACCCTATCAGCATCTTTACATGACGCTGGCCCGGGCCATCGAGTTCAGGCGCCCCGTCATTAGAACCACCAATACGGGCATTTCAACCGTCGTACTCGCCGATGGAACAGTGCTGGAAAGATCGCCTATCAATGAGGCCTGGACCGGGGTCTACGCTGTCCCCTTCATCAGGGAGCCAAGCGCAACGTTCTATCAGCGTCATTCGCATTTGATGACGGGCTTGATCTTGCTTTTGTTGTTCGGAGTGCTGTTGAGAGGGGCCAGGTACCGCTCCCTTAGCGCCTGAAATACTTGAAATTCAGGTGAACATTTTTTCCTGCGCCAGTCTAATAAACCAAGTAAAATAGTAGGGAACTGCTTTCCACGTGACCTTGGAATTGAGTAGAATTCCGCTACTGAGCATGGTCTCGAATATTTCTAATGTTTGAGGCCACCACATCTGAGCTACATGAGTGAGTAAAATATGACGCAGCAGAGTTGGGATATCGAGCAGGTCAGGTCGATTATCGATGGCCTTAAAGCCAAGCCTGGTGCCTTGCTTCCCATTTTGCACGCTATTCAGGATGCTCTCGGGTATGTCCCGCCCGATAGCGTTCCCATGATTGCCTTGGCGCTCAACATTTCCCGAGCGGATGTCCATGGGGTCATCACCTTCTACCACTATTTCCGTGAGTCGCCCCCCGGATCAAAAACCATATATGTCTGCCGAGCGGAAGCCTGCCAGTCCATGGGTTCTGAGGCGCTCGAGGAACATATCAAGGCAAAGCTCGGCGTGGATTACCACGAAAACACCCCGGATGGTAATTACAGCCTGGAGCCGATGTATTGTCTCGGTAACTGTGCCTGCTCGCCCTCCATCATGTTAGATAAAGAAGTTTTTGGTCGGGTCACCCCAGAACGCTTCGATGAAATTCTCGAGACCCAGAAGGTGGACCGATGATCAAGGTTTATGTGCCGCGCGATTCCAGCGCATTAGGACTTGGGGCCGGTGAAGTTGCCAATGCCATCGAGCGTGAAGCTAAACAACGCGATATCAGTATAGAACTCGTTCGAAATGGATCGAGAGGACTTTACTGGCTCGAGCCGATGGTTGAGGTTGAAACCTCAGAGGGTCGGGTTGCGTTTGGCCCAGTCAGTGCTAAAGAGGTCCCTGAACTCTTTGAAGCCAACTTTACGAGCGCCAAGAGTCACCCCAAATGTCTTGGGCTTACTGAAGAAATTCCGTTTCTCAAGTCTCAGCAGCGTTTAACTTTTGCGCGGGTTGGTGTTACAGATCCAGTCAGCCTCAAGGACTACGTGGCTCATGACGGCTATCGCGGTCTTAAAAATGCGCTATCCATGACTTCGGCGGCCATTGTCGATCAAGTCACCGATTCAGGACTGAGAGGAAGAGGGGGTGCCGCATTCCCCACAGGTATCAAGTGGCGCACGGTGCTGAACGCCGAGGGCGCCCAGAAATATATCGTTTGCAATGCCGATGAAGGCGATTCCGGAACCTTCTCAGATCGCATGATCATGGAAGGTGATCCCTTTGTCCTGATCGAGGGGATGACCATTGCCGGCATTGCCGTGGGTGCCACCCAAGGTTATATCTATCTCCGCATCGAATACCCCCATGCGAAAGTGGCTTTGGAAGCCGCAATACAAGCCGCCTATGAAGGGGGTTATCTCGGTCGCAACATACAAGGCAGTGGTAAGGATTTTGACCTTGAAGTCAGAATGGGAGCGGGTGCCTATGTCTGTGGAGAGGAAACTTCGCTGCTGGAAAGTCTTGAAGGTAAACGCGGACTCGTGAGATTCAAGCCGCCGCTTCCAGCCATCAAAGGTCTCTTTGGCAAACCGACCATCATTAACAATGTGATCTCCCTCGCCTCAGTTCCGATTATTCTGGATCGGGGAGGGGAGTACTACCGTGATTACGGCATGGGCCGTTCGCGCGGTACCCTACCCATTCAGCTTGCGGGTAATCTCAAGCATTGTGGTTTGGTCGAAAAAGCATTTGGATGCACTTTACGTGAACTCCTCTATGATTATGGTGGTGGATCAGCGTCGGGTCGTCCCATCAAGGCGGTACAGGTCGGTGGACCTCTGGGTGCCTATCTACCCGAGTCCCAATTCGATACCCCGCTCGACTATGAGGCGTTCGCCGCAAACTGGACGGTGTTGGGTCATGGTGGCGTCGTGGCCTTCGATGATACGGTGGACATGTCCAAAATGGCCCGCTATGGCATGGAGTTCTGTGCTGAAGAGTCGTGTGGGAAATGTACGCCTTGTCGAATAGGATCGACCCGTGGTGTTGAGGTTATCGACAAGATTCGAGCGGGAGAAAACCGCGATGCAAATGTCAGATTACTCAGGGATCTGAGCGATACGATGCTTGCGGGATCTTTATGTGCCCTTGGAGGGATGACCCCGTATCCTGTGTTGAGTGCACTGAACCATTTTCCGGAAGATTTTGGGCTTCAAACGGAAGCTACAGTTTCTAAATAATCTGAGGGTGTTGTCGGTTGCGCGGTCCGACAACGAATCTATACCGCGCAATGAACTACTGTTTGGAGGCATGTCATGGCCGTACGTCAATGTGATTTTGGAACCCCTGCCAGCGAGTCCACTTCTGAAGTGACGCTGGAAATCGATGGCTTTAAGGTGAAAGTTCCGGAAGGAACCTCCGTCATGCGAGCCGCAGCCGAAGCGGGTATTCAAATCCCCAAGCTTTGCGCTTCGGACAATTTGGAACCCTTCGGTTCTTGTCGTCTTTGCCTTGTGGAAATTGAAGGCGGGCGCGGTCTTCCCGCCTCATGTACGACCCCGGTTTCGGAAGGGATGAAGGTGTGTACCCAAAGTCCACGACTTGCCGATGTGAGAAGGGGCGTGATGGAACTCTACATCTCCGATCATCCACTCGATTGTCTGACCTGCCCAGCTAACGGTAATTGTGAACTCCAAGACATGGCGGGTGCGGTTGGCCTGCGTGAGGTCCGCTATGGCTATGAGGGTGAAAATCATCTGGTGGCTGAAAAAGATGTCAGCAATCCATATTTTCAGTACGACCCTTCCAAATGCATCGTCTGTTCACGTTGTGTTCGTGCCTGTAGCGAAGTGCAGGGGACTTTTGCGCTGACCATTGACGGCAGAGGCTTCGATTCGCGTGTCTCTCCTGGGCAAAACCAGGCCTTCATGGATTCTGAGTGTGTATCCTGCGGCGCCTGTGTACAGGCGTGCCCAACGGCCACATTGATTGAGAAATCGGTTGTTGATAAGGGGCAGGCCGATCATGCCATTACCACCACCTGCGCCTACTGCGGTGTGGGCTGTTCCTTCAATGCTGAAATGAAAGGCGCGGAAGTGGTGCGGATGGTCCCCAATAAGGATGGACATGCGAACCATGGTCATTCCTGTGTCAAGGGCCGCTTTGCGTTTGGTTATGCAACTCACAAGGATCGCATCACCAAGCCCATGATTCGTAACAAGATCACAGATCCTTGGAAGGAAGTGAGCTGGGAGGAGGCGATCGCCCATGCTGCATCTGAATTTAAACGCATTCAGGCTAAATATGGGCAGGCTTCTGTGGGTGGTTTGACCTCCAGTCGTTGTACCAATGAGGAAACCTATGTGGTTCAAAAGCTCGTTCGTGCGGCCTTTGGTAATAATAATGTCGATACCTGTGCGCGTGTCTGCCATTCCCCAACTGGCTACGGCCTCAAGCAGACTTTGGGTGAGTCAGCGGGCACCCAGACCTTCGATTCCGTTCGGAAATCCGATGTGATGTTTGTTATCGGAGCCAATCCCACGGATGGGCATCCCGTATTCGGTTCTGCAATGAAAAAGCGTCTGCGTGAAGGCGCCAAGTTGATTGTTGCGGATCCTCGCGAGATTGATCTTGTGCGTTCTCCCCATGTGGAAGCCGCTTATCACCTCAAATTAAGGCCCGGCACCAATGTGGCACTAGTTACCGCAATGGCGCATGTGATCGTGTCAGAAGGTCTAACCGATGAAGCGTTTGCCTTGAGCCGATGTGAGGTTGAATCTTTTGAAAAGTGGAAGACCTTTGTTGCTCAGGAACGCTACTCTCCTGAAGCCACAGAGTCCATCACCGGTGTACCGGCCCAATTGGTTCGTGAGGCTGCTCGCCTTTTTGCCACTGGGGGTAATGCCGCCATTTACTACGGTTTGGGTGTGACGGAACACAGCCAGGGTTCAACGACGGTCATTGGCATTGCCAATCTTGCCATGGCCACCGGCAATATTGGCCGTGAAGGCGTCGGAGTAAACCCATTACGAGGGCAAAACAATGTCCAAGGTTCCTGTGATATGGGCTCTTTCCCGCATGAACTGCCTGGATACCGCCATGTTTCGGATACGACGGTACGTTCGCTGTTTGAAGGTGCCTGGGGTGTGCCTTTAGCCTCAGAACCTGGTCTTCGGATTCCTAACATGTTCAGCTCAGCGCTGGATGGAAGCTTCAAGGGTCTCTATTGCGAGGGTGAGGATATCGCTCAATCCGATCCTGACACCCAGCATGTACACGCTGCGCTATCTGCCATGGAGTGTGTGGTCGTTCAGGATATCTTCTTGAACGAAACGGCGAAGTTTGCTCATGTTTTTTTGCCCGGATCCTCCTTCCTGGAAAAGAACGGCACCTTCACGAACGCAGAGCGTCGTATATCAAGGGTTCGGAAAGTCATGCCACCTCTAGCGGTGTATGAGGACTGGGAAGTGACCCAGCTTCTTTCCAACGCGCTTGGGTATCCCATGAATTATTCTCATCCCTCTGAGATTATGGACGAGATTGCGCGTTTGGTGCCCACCTTTACGGGGGTCAGCTACGAAAAACTGGATGAACTCGGAAGTATTCAATGGCCTTGTAACCAAGAGTCCCCTGAAGGGACGCCTACCATGCACACCGTCGAGTTTACACGGGGCAAGGGTCGTTTCATGCTGACTGAATACGTACCTACTGATGAAAAAACCACCAGTCGGCTGCCGCTCATCCTGACTACGGGACGCATCCTTTCTCAATATAACGTGGGTGCGCAAACCCGAAGGACCGAAAATTCCAGATGGCATGAAGAGGATCGTCTGGAAATCCATCCGCACGATGCTGAAAATCGTGGTATCCAGGATGGCGATTGGGTTGGCATTAAAAGTAGGACGGGTGAAACCGTTCTGCGGGCACTCGTTACGGAGCGCGTACAACCGGGTGTGGTCTATACGACCTTCCACTTCCCAGAATCTGGTGCCAATGTCATCACCACCGATAACTCAGATTGGGCGACCAATTGCCCAGAGTACAAGGTGACCGCTGTCCAGGTGACAAAAGTCACGGGACCTTCTGAATGGCAAAAGAACTATAAAGCCTTCAGTGATGAGCAGTTGGAGTTATTGCGTCAGGCTGAAACTGTCAGCTAATTGAGCGCGACAACTGACGAACTCTCATCCGAACTGGGATGGCCCACTTATCGGGTCCTCCCGGTTCGGCGTTGGTCTAAGGACTGCCTCACTGAAGAAGAGGATGCGGTGGCTGAAGAGACACCGGTGGTTCTGACCTACAATGGTGACCCGCATGTGGTCATGTTGACCACGCCACTGGATCTCGAAGATTTTGCGTTGGGATTCAGTCTGACTGAACAAATCATTCAACGTCCCGATCAGGTTGAATCCATTCGAGTGTTTCCGCGCTCTGAGGGGATTGAAGTCAGAGTTCGTCTCAAGGTCGGTTCCGATTGCCAAATTGAAGAAAAGGGACGTAACCTCACAGGCCGAACCGGCTGTGGTCTTTGTGGCGCAACATCACTCAAGCAGGCCATCAAGCATCCACCCCCTGTCCGCTCTTCGCTGTCGCTATCGTGGCCGATCATTCAAAATGCCATGGAGATGATGCGGACCCATCAACGGATCGGTCTTCGTACGGGGTCCGTCCATGCAGCGGCTTGGTTGGTTCCGAGTTGTCCTGATGTGCAGGTCAGAGAAGATGTGGGTCGCCACAACGCGCTGGATAAAATGATCGGTGCCCTTGCCGCCCAACAGGCTGATTTTTCAACAGGGGCATTGCTCGTGACCAGTCGTGCCAGCTTTGAAATGGTGCAAAAATGTGCAATCGCTGGATCTGGGATGCTCATTGCTATTTCCGCCCCCACCGCTCTTGCAGTAAGATTAGCCCAGGAAACGGGCGTGACGCTTGTGGGTTTTGCTCGAGAGGCCTCTCATGTCGTGTACTCGCATCCGCACCGGCTGGTGTATTAAAAATTGGACCTAACCTAACCTAAGCTTGAACTGAGCCATGGAAACTGAAAATCTGGTCAAGATGGCCAACAATATCTGTAACTATTTCCAGTCGGAGCCCGATCAGACCGTTGCCATTCATGGCGCTGTCGATCACATCGCCAAGTTCTGGGAAAAGCGCATGCGTCTTGCCATCGCCCGACATTACCAAGCCGGCGGCGAGGGTTTGTGCGAGTTAGGCAAAAAGGTCATAGCCCGTCTTGTGGAACTACAGCCGGACCTCGTCCAATAGCGACTGACCTAAATAGGTCATCACTTCATCGAAGAGTTTTGACCCTTCACTATCAAAGACAGGAACGTCCTGTTCTCTTCTGAGCCAGGTGATCTGTCTTTTCGCAAATTGTCGTGTCGCAATAACGCCGCGTTCCAGCATCGTCGAGTAATCGTATTTCTCCTCAAGGTAATCCCAGATTTGTCGGTACCCGACCGCGCGCATCGATGGATGCTCGGGAGTGAGGTCGCTTCTGGATTTGAGGGCTTTGACCTCCTCAATGAATCCATCCCTGATCATCTCAACAAAACGCTCCTCGATTCTTTGATGAAGTCGTTCACGATTGGCAGGCATCAGAATCAAGGGGATGATGTCGTAGGGCGTGCTTTTAGGTTCTGACTGCAGGAAATGTTCACTCAAGGGGATACCCGAGATCATGAACACTTCGAGCGCTCTTAAGATTCTCTGGGGATCATTCGGATGGATCCTATGTGCTGAGCTTGGATCAATATCTCGAAGTTCAGCGTGAAGCGACTCAAGTCCCCTATCTCTTAGCGCTAGATCGAGCGCTGCACGAATGCTTGGGTCTGCGGCCGGTAGGCTGGAAAGACCTTTCAGCAGTGCATTGAAGTACAGCATGGTACCGCCAGCGAGGATAGGGAGGCTCTGGCGGTTTGAAATGCTTTCAATGCAAGCATTGGCATCGGTGAGAAATCGTCCGGTGGAATACGCCTCCTTAGGGTCAAGGAGATCAATGAGATGATGGGGAATCTGCTCTCGCTCTTTGATGCTGGGTTTTGCAGTTCCTATGTCCATGCCCCGATACACCAGTGCGGAATCAACACTAATGATTTCACCCTTAAGCGCCTTGGCAAGCTTCATGGCCAACGTACTTTTACCTGAAGCAGTCGGGCCCATGATGACGATGGCTTTAATGGCTGACATGGTGGTCACACGATATCGAATGAATCTCAATTGTAGCGGAGAATGGGTGTCACCTATTTATTGTTCCTGACATAATCACCTTAATCTTGAAGGGGATTTATGCCGCATTCGATTCTGGTTCTCAATTCGGGTAGTTCAACCGTCAAATATCGTCTTTTCCAATGTGAAGGCGCGCATCGCTTTCGAATGAAAGCCAAAGGTCTTATCGAGCTTTCGAATCACGGTGTGTCTGATGATCAGGAAGCCGGATTTCGTGCTGCCATAGAGTCGATGGTGTCTGCCCTAAAGGCTTCTGGTTATTTAGGCGTCGATGGCCCTACTGCGATAGGGCATCGGGTTGTTCACGGCGGGAGTATTTATTCCAAAGCCACTCGTATTACTGATGAGGTTCTCCATGCCTTGGAGTCGACGATTCCCTTGGCACCACTTCATAATCCCTCGAACCTTCTAGGGATCGAAGTCTGCCGAAAATTTTGGCCAAATGTTCCGCAGGTTGCCGTTTTTGATACGGCCTTTCATCAATCGATGCCGGCTTCTTCTTACCGATATGCCATTCCAGAGGACTGGTATCAGAATCACTCAGTTCGGCGTTACGGGTTTCATGGCAGTTCTTATGCCTCAATTTTAAGATCAGCAGCTACGCATTTTGGGAAATCACCAACGGAATTAAATCTCATTGTCTTTCATCTTGGGAACGGTGCGAGTGCCTGCGCCATTCAGCAGGGTCAAAGTCTTCATACTTCGATGGGAATGACACCACTCTCGGGTCTTGTGATGGGCACGCGCTCGGGTGATATTGATGCTGGGATTCTTTTTTATCTTGCGAAGGAGAAGGGAATGACGCTGGCTGAAATGGATGATCAGTTAAATCACTCCGCTGGCCTTAAGGGTCTATCCGGAGATTCTGATATGAGACAGCTCCTCGAACGACACCATCAAGGGGATTCAGCAGCTTCGCTGGCTCTTGAGATTTTCATTGAAAGGATTCGTGACTATCTGGGTGCCTATCTCCTTAAAGTCAGAAATCTAGACGCCATTATCTTTACGGGTGGGATCGGTGAGCATGCGCCAGAAATCGTACAGCGCATCTGTGGTGGGCTCAATGATTTTGGGATCGTCCTATCTCAAACCGATCACATGAACGGCGAGGCCGTCCATCGCCTGAGTCATTCGTCCAGTCGACTACCTGTGCTTGTTATTCCCACAGATGAGGAACTCGAGATCGCCCTGCAGACAGTCGAACTCATGACCTTCAATGCCGGTGTGCCTCCACGATGAAGCCTTCCATTTACCTCACCACACTTGAATCGGGAAGCGGCAAGTCACTGGTTGTTCTGGGCATTCTGGATTATCTCATCCAGAGAAAAGCCAAGGTGGGTTTCTTCCGTCCGGTAATAGACCTAAAACATGATGGGGATTTGGATCCCGATATCGAGCTGATGCGTCAGTATTTCCGACTCGATCAAAGTCAAGATGAATCCTATGCGTGGACTATCGCAGAGGTCAACGAGCTCGCCGCCTACGGTCAGCAGGACGAAATACTTGCAAGGATTATTGGGCGGTATAAGGCATTAGAACAACGTTGTGACTTCATGGTCATTGAGGGCACAGATTTCAATCATCATTTTCCGATGTTTGAATTTGATCTCAACGGACTGGTGGCGCGTGAGCTGGGTGCACCCGTTCTTTTTATTGTACAGCCTTTGGGGAGAACACCCCGTGAATTGACCCATCAACTCCATCAGTCCATCACGCTTTATCAAGAGCGCAGTTGTCAGTGTGCAGGGGTCATGATCAATCGTGTGCCAGACGAGTTGATGGGGCCCTTTGAGGATGCCTTGAAGCAGTCGTCTCCTGAAGAGGGTCTTTTGATGGGGACAATTGCCGCAGCACCTTTTCTGGGGGCTCCGAGCCTGGATGAGATCCGGCAGTGTCTAGACGCCTCAGTGATGTTCGGTAATGAGCATCTCGATGCCGGTGCGATTCGTACGGTAGTGGGTGGGATGCAGCTGGAACATTTGCTCAAGGGACTTTTGCCAGGCGATCTATTACTCTTGCCTTTGGATCGAGTGGATCTTCTCATCGGGCTCTTGCTGTGGGACCATTCCCCTCAATCTGTTCCAATATCGGGCATCGTGCTCATCGGCCAATCTGATTGGGAGTCACCACTCGATCGTCTTCCTTGGTTAGCTGAAGCGTGTCCCTCTTTCCCCGTTTTAAGGTTTTGTGGGGATTTTGAGCAGGCTCAATCTAAGCTTGCAACGCTACGTCCAGGTCTTTATCCCGATCAGATCTTTAGAATCCGGATGGCGATTGATCACTTCAACCGCTTTGTCGATCTTGAGATGCTGCAAGCGCGATTAGGTGCTCTCCCTAAGCGCGGCATTTCGACCAATTTATTTCTCTATCAACTCCTGCAGCGGGCAAAGCGTCATATCCAGCACATTGTATTGCCGGAGGGTGAAGAGCCACGTATTCAGGCTGCTGCGCGTTTATTGATTGAACGAAAGCTGGTCAGGCTCACCCTGCTGGGTCGGATTGAGGTGATGGCGGCAAGCTTTAAATCGATGGGGCTAACGCTGGATCCAGAATGGATTTCGCTGGTCGATCCAAGTGAGTCAGAGTGGTTGGAGCCATTTTCTGAGCGTTATACCGCCCTTAGAGCACACAAAGGTATGACTTTGGTCGCCGCGAGGGATCGAATGCTGGATGTCTCGTATTTTGGGACGATGATGGTCCATGAGGGTAGGGCTGATGGGATGGTATCTGGGGCTATTCATACGACCCAACATACCATTCTTCCCGCATTTCAATTTATTAAGACAAAGCCGGGCTTTTCTATCGTCTCTTCAGTGTTCTTTATGTGCCTGGCCGATGGTGTAGTGGTGTATGGTGATTGTGCCGTGAATCCCTGTCCTACGGCCGAGGAACTGGCTCAGATCGCCGTGAGTTCTGCAGATACCGCTCGTGCATTTGGGATTGATCCGAATGTCGCACTCCTCTCCTACTCCAGCGGTCAATCGGGTGTTGGAGATGAGGTTGAGCGCGTGCGTGAAGCTGTTCGATTGGCAAAGTCCCTGCGGCCAGATCTCAGTTTAGATGGACCCATCCAATACGATGCAGCCGTTGATCCTGAGGTGGCGCATCTTAAGATGCCTACTTCATCCGTTGCAGGGCATGCCAACGTGCTCGTTTTTCCAGATCTCAATACCGGCAATAACACCTACAAGGCGGTGCAGCGTGAGACGGGTGCCATTGCAATTGGGCCTATCCTTCAGGGTCTACGCAAACCAATTAATGACCTGAGTCGTGGCTGCACGGTTGAGGATGTTTTCCATACGGTCATCATGACTGCGATTCAGTCGCAGGATACCGAACCGCTCGTCTAATTTTTTCTATTTTGAAAGCTGTTCGTTCACCGCATCCTTTAAGTCGTCTTTAAGATCATCGTAGCTTTTGAATTGTTCTTGAGATAGAACAGCGCTCAGTTCCTTGTCCTTGAGCGTCATGACGGCCTGAGCCTTGCTGCGTTTTGCCAGGAAACCGTCAGAACCTTTTAGGATGGGCTCCATTTGTTGTGCGTATTTAAGATTGAGCGCTTCGATCTTCTTCAACTGGTCAGGGGTGAGCTGGAGATGGGCCTTCATAAAAGCCGTTTGAATACCCGCTCTTTGCTCTGGTGTGCTGTCCTCAATCCCTTTGGCCGAGACTAACGGGCTAAGGAAAGAGAGTGAAAGTAGCATAACGATGCGAATCAACATGGTTCACCTTTTTGTAGGGGTCAGGGTAGGAATTGGTTGTCATCCACTACCGTTGATGTGCCGGATGAGTGTTCCATCCAGAGACGGGCGACAGCGATGAAGGCGACGAAATCATACAGGGAGTGAATCATTATCGGGGTTAAAAGGTTTCGACTTTCACCCATATCAAGAGAGAGCCCGAGATAGAACCCTGCAATAGCCGCCATTAAGGCATAAAGTGGCGTAATCCAGTGTACCAAGGCGAAAATGAGGTTACTGAAAATCAGTCCCCCCACATAGCCCCAGTGAATTTCGAGCCAAGGCTGAACAAAACCTCGAAACAGGAGCTCTTCGGTCATACCTGCGAGCGATGCAAGGTAGAGAAGTTCATACCACCGGCACTGAGCCAATAGACCACCGAGTCTCTGGATGAGAATTTCCTGTAGTGGTTTTAACCACGGGAGGTGTTGGCCCGATATAAAGAGCAGATAGAGTGGGATGACTCCGGCTAGCCCTATTAAAAAGCCAGCCATATCAAGGTGAAAGTCGCTGAGTGGATCAACCTGTAGCCAGGCACCCAGCACAAGCGCAAGCATACCCAGTGCGCCTTCAAATAAAGTGGCCATGCGCAAGAAGCTTAATTTGTTCAGAGGCATGATTGCGTTAGGGTAAATTTTTCCAGGTGGTGTAGGGCTGCTTTGCGAGTAGGGTGTTGTAGTACCGGATATCGGAAGTGACCTCTTGTCCTAACCATTCTGGGTGTTCGAAAGCTTCATCAATAGCATCCAGTTCGATTTCGGCAACGATGAGCCCGGCGTTTTCACCGTGGAATTCATCAATTTCCCACACATGAGAACCCTGATTCACAAAGTGTCGAGTCTTTTCAATCAAGGGGCCGTTTCCGAGTGTTTTGAGCATGAGTTCTGCTTCGAGGAGAGGCACTGCGTACTCAAATTCGTGACGCTGTGCACCGATGGTGGCGCTTTTGAGGTTGAGCCATGCGTCCTGACCCGCGGTACGAATCCGAATGGAACAGTGGGGCTCTGAACTGAGGTAGCCTTGCTTCATCGCGAGCGAACGACTGATCTTAGAGCGCCATCCCTCATTCTTCAGCAAAAACTTACGTTCGATTTCAAGATGGGCCATAGCAACTAGACCTTATGGGGCAAGATCCTGTGTCTGTTGCATCTGATCCTGAGCCCATTCTTCCCAGTAAGGTTTGGGGTGGAATCGATCATGGAGAAAATCAACAAAGGTTCTTACTTTTGCAGAGAGATGTTTGCGGTGTGGGTAAACCGCATGAATCTCAAGCGGGGCAGGGACGTAGTCGGTAAGGACTGCTTGCAGGCGTTTCTTACGAATGTCCTGTCCAACCATATAGGTCGGCAGAATTACAAGGCCTAGACCGCTGAGCGCAGCAATTCTGAGTGCGTCAGCGACATTGGCGTGCAGGCTGCCATTAACCTTAACCACTATGGTTTCGCCACTTGGGCTATTGAATTGCCAGTGGTCCCTGGGCGTGAGGCTTTGATTGATGAGGCAGTTATGGTTTTTGAGCTCCTCGGGAGATGCCGGAACACCATGTTTTTTGAAGTAGGCGGGTGATCCGCAGACAACCCGCTGCGAGGTGCCGAGTGAACGGGCGATCAAACTTGAATCTTGAAGTTCATCAAGATGAATGGCGAGATCAAACCCCTCTTCGATGAGATCGGCATAGTTACTTTGTAGCGTGAGGTCTACCTGAACATCGGGGTACATTTCCATATAAGCACCAATCGCAGGTGCAAGGTGATAGGAACCGAAGAAAGGGGTTGCGCTCACCTTCAAGATTCCTCGAGGTTCAGTTTGGAGACGGGTTACGGCCAGCTCCATTTCTTCCATATCATCGAGAATCTGAAGACAGCGTTCGAGGTAGACCGATCCTACTTCCGTGAGGTTGAGATTTCGTGTGGTTCGATTGAGTAGACGGATGCCGAGGCCATTTTCGAGCTGCATGACGTGCTTCGTTGCCATGGCTCTTGAAAGTCCGAGCTCCTTCGCGGCGGCGGCAAAACTGCCTGCTTTAGCGACTTTGGAGAAAACCAGCATGCTGGTAAGTTTGTCCATAGGTGAATGGCCTTGATTGATGCTGAAAGTTGAAACAATCAGCAATATTTACCCGTATATGTAAATAGATGAAGCGCTAATCCTGCGACCATACGCAGAGATGAAACACATTAACCCTTATTATGAAACTTTTTCAGCAAGTATTGTTAACTTTTATTACTACTATCGACCCGATAGTGGACCATTCCATTGATAATCTCATGAGGTCACGCCCGCGCATGACGGCTTCGGGGAAGGAACGAAGGGCCCGAGTGGTGTTTTCAAGACCCCAATCAGACCATGGACTGATTGCATGGGGAAACCCCTCCCATGAGATAGGAGGGGTGATGGGGGTCAGACGTCAAAGCCTCCTCCAACGTCATCACTGCTGAAATCTGACAAATCATCGTTGAACCCCGCCCGAACTTGATCGTCGGTATCAAAACCTGATGCATCCGGTGGGCGACCGTCGTAGTACTCATTGATCGTCACGTTTTCAGGGTGCATGGCATCCTGATACGCCATGTCTTGATAAGGACTCCCGTAATGGTGGTGTCCCATGAGGTTCTCGATGCCTTGAAAGAGGAACGCACCTGCGGCTACTCCGGCAGCCGTAGTTGCCGCCTGTCCTAAAAATGAGCCCATGCCACCCGTTTGGGCGACTGGCGTCGCTGCTGCTGCCGCTTGACTGTGATAGGTCTGGCGGGGCGATACTTGCCCCCAAGGGTCTCTATTGAGAAATCCACTTGTTGCGGAAGCATGCGATTGAGTTTCTAGTTTGGATTTCAGCGACTCGATTTCTTGTTGCGCGGCTTTGAGCGCCTGATCTTGCAGTAATGCACGTTGCACAAGAAGGTAAATCGCATCCGGCTGTTGGGCCGTTACGGTTTTAATCCGCTCGTCAGCCTCGGGATCCTTGGGATGTCCCTTGATCTCTCTAAGTTGATTCAGGAATGCTTCAAGTAAACGATTTTCATCCGGTGTCATGTTTGATAATTCCAAATTACCCCATCAGGGGCGGTTGCGTCATGGGGTTTGAGGTATAACCAGGCAAATCCTCAGACTGCAACGCTCAGATTCTGCATTTGAGGATTTGTTCCCGTAGCGGCAATAAAGCACAATGCGCATTCATCAGGGTGTGAATTGTTGCACGGTACAAATTTTCTATGACGTTTTTTGCTGAATTGGTAGATGCACTCGATGAGCCTGCGCTCTTGCTCGATCGAGAGGGATCGGTCATTCGATACAACCTTGGCGTGTTAGAACTTACCGGCTACACGGAGGAACGGCTTCGTGTTCAGAGCCTCAGTGAGCTATTTCCAGTTCTTGATCTCTCATTGGAGTCATTGACCCATCCGCAATCCTTGGTGACTCCGCTTTCGATGCCTGGGGCAACGCAACACCGTACCGTCACCATTGAAGTCTTTCCGTTCTCAGCGGGATCAGATACTCGGTATCTATTGCTCTTCAGACATCCGCATCTCAATGATGAGGCTTCGCAAACCGGGTTAATGCTTCAACGTGCCCTTCAGCTGACACCTGCCGGAATTCTGCTCCTCGATATCGAGGGGCGCATCCTTTTCGTCAATGAAAGTTTCACTAAGCTCACCGGCGCACAGCCCTCAGAGCTCATAGGTGTTTCATTACAGTCTTTAGTGGCCGAATTTCCAGTTTTATGCCGAACTCGGAGTTTTTGGGTGGCTTTGGAAGGGCGTCGATCTTGGCAAGGCGATCTTAAGGAGGTTCGTCAGGATGGAGAGGCTTATGAAGCAGCGCTCACCCTGACCCCGATGAATGAACCAAAAACCGGGCAGGTTTTTTTTCTCTTGAGATGCTCAGATGTCACTCAACAGAAAAAGGATCAACGGGCACTTGCCGAGAGTGAGCATCGATTTCAAGAAACCGCCAAAATGGTCGGCTCGTGGCTGTGGGAGCAAAATCCCCAGGGCTTCTACACCTACTCAAGTGCCGCGGTTGAGGATATTCTGGGCTACCATCCTTTGGATGTGATGGGGCACCATTATCGCGAATTCATGAAGGATCCCCACGGTATTCCTTTTGACGAGAGCGAGCAGGGGGCCTTTAGAAGGATTCTGACAGAATACCGGCACAAGGACGGTCACATTGTCTATACGGAATCGACAGGTAAACCGATTCAAGATGAATACGGACACCCTATCGGATGGCGAGGGTTCGAGCTCGATGTCACCGAGCGAAAATTGGCGGAAGATGAATTAGAGATTCGAAATAGAGCCATTGAATCCGCTAGTATTGGCATTGCCATCGTCGATTCTTCCAGAACCGATTACCCCATTACCTATGCCAATCCTGCACTTGCGCACCTATTAGGTTATGGCGCTTCAGAATTGATTGGATTGACACTGATCGCCATCAGCGCCGGTGAAATAGATCCAAATCTCAGTCAAAGCCTCATCCTAAAGCTAGATCAGGGTGAAGACTGTACCCTGATGATGGAGTGCCGAAGGAAGACGGGTGAGACCTTCTGGGCTGAACTGACGCTCTCGCCTGTGCTTAATGGACACGCCGATCGTCACCATACGATTGCCATGCTCTCGGATATCACCGAACGCAGAAAGGCAGAGGCTGAACGCCAAGAACTCCTGGTCGCACGGAATATTCAACAGTCGCTCTTGCCTGAGGAGGCGATCCAACTCAAAGAATTCAAGTTGTCAGGACTCAATGTCCCCGCAGCAATGGTGGGCGGAGATTATTACGATGTCATCGTCCATGGCGATTTCATCGATGTTGTCATCGCCGATGTCTCGGGACATAGCGTCGGTGCAGCCTTGATTCTCTCTGAGATTCGCAGCCTTCTCAGAGCCGAAACGAGGCGTTATCGGTTCCACCCGCCAAGTACGGGGAAAGTGCTTTCTGTGATCAATGAGGCGCTGTTTGAAGATCTTACGAGGGCCGAGCGGTTTATCACGGTCTTCTATTTGCGTTATGAGCTCAAGACGAGACGGTTATGCTATTCCAACGCCGGACACCTTCCCGCGCTTCTCCTTCAGAGGGACGAATCAGGTTGCAGGCAATTGGATGCCGAGGGGCTTGTTCTCGGTGTTCAAAGTCATGTCGACTATGAGGAGAAACGGCTCAATGTTGAGCCTGGCTCCAGAATCCTGCTCTATACCGATGGTGCGACGGAGTGTCGAAATGAAGCGGGTCAGTTTTACGAATCTGGCCGTCTTGCCACCGCTTTTGTTCAGCGTCGGGACCTGGAGCCCCAGGCCATGATTAATGATCTATTGAGTGGTCTTCGCTTCTTCCGCGGCAGTAGTCACTTCGAGGATGACATCACGCTGGTTGGTATCGAGTTTCCGATCACCGAACCGTAATCATTGCCTTAAACAGGGTCTCTAGCGTTTATCTCTGAATTTGATGCCCAGCGAATTGAGCTTTCGGTAGAGGTGTGTCCGCTCAAGTCCGATGGCGGATGAAAGACGTGCGACGCTACCCGTGTACTTATCCAAATGGTATTCGAGATAGGCCTTTTCAAATTGTTCTCGAGCTTCCTTGAGCGGAAGGTCGAAGAAATCAGGACGACCGGATCGATCCCCTGCGTCCTGAACACCCCCCAGCATGGGCTCTCCTAATGCCGATTTGACTTCATCAAGCTCGATTTCCGGTCCGCTCCCAAGAATGAGGAGGCGTTGGACCAGATTCTTGAGTTCACGAATATTGCCATGCCAAGGCGAGTTTCTGAGGAAATTCTGCACGGATACGGGAAACTTTCGGAAGGGCAGCTTTTCACGACTTACAAAATAGTCAACATAGTATTGTAGGAGATCGGGCACATCCTCGCTGTGTTCAGATAATGGGGGTACCTTGATGGGAACGACATTCAGAAGATAATAAAGCTCGGGTCGGAATCGACCGGCACGAACCTCCTCCTCGAGGGAGCGTGATGTTGAAGCGACCACCCGGACATCGAAGGTCAGGAGTTCGGTTCCCCCAATTCGGGTGAAGGCGTTGGTTTCAAGGGCGCTCATGAGGCGAACTTGCGTCTCATCATCCATGTGAGCAATTTCCTCGAGAAACAGTGTCCCTCCGTGTGCCTGCTCTAGAAGCCCGGATTGAACGTTCTCGCCATCAATTCGACCGAAAAACTCTACAGCCGAATTGCTGCTGGATATCGTCCCGACACCAACATCGACAAAAGGACCCTCTTTGCGTGGGCTATTGGCATGAAGATATCTTGCAAGGGTTTCCTTACCCACTCCAGGCTCCCCCACAAACAGGACGCGGGCGTCATGCTGGGCCAGTCGCTTGACCTGTTCTCGCAGGCGTTCAATAGAGGCGCTTTTGCCAATCGGTTCGACGGGTGAATCAATACGGCGTCGAAGGCCCAGGTTTTCTCGCTTCAGACGGGCGGCCTCCAAGGCACGATCGACCGTGACCAGCAGTTTGGCCATGGACAGTGGCTTTTCGAGGAAATCATAGGCTCCAAGACGGGTTGCCTCGATTGCCGTTTCAACGGTGGCATGACCGGACATCATGATCACGGGGCAGAGTTCATGGTCGTTCAACCAATCTTTTAGAAGAGTGATGCCGTCTTCATCGGGCATCCAGATATCGAGAAGAATCAGATCCGGCGCCTGTTCAATTCGAAGCCGTCTTGCCACTTCAGCATTCTCAGCCACTCTCACATCGTAATGCTCGTCCTCAAGTATTTCCTTGAGAAGATTGCGGATATCGGGTTCATCGTCTACGACGAGGATGTTGATTCTATTCATGTTCAAACGGTGTGAGAGTTGGATTCAGCGGTCACCGGAAGTTGGATGATGAACCGTGCGCCCTGTTCATATTCCGCATCAAGACGAATCGTACCGCCGTGTTCTTCGATAATACGTCGAACGATGGCCAGTCCGAGCCCCGTGCCCTTGGTCTTGTGGGTCACGTAGGGCTCGAATACATGTTGCGCCTGATCTGCCGGGATTCCTGGACCATTATCGCTCAAAATCAAGATGATATGGTCTTGTAGGCTTAAATTCTCTGTGGTTGTCGATATTGCAAGCTGCGTGGTTTTATCATCCCCCACCGCCTCCATGGCATTTTTGATCAAATTGTGTAACACCTGACGGAGTTTGACAGGGTCTGCATAGAGAATAGGCAGGTCTCTAGCGAGGCTGAGGCTGAATTCAATACCGGCTTTCGGTGGGTAGAGACCTGTGACCTCTTCTATGAGGTCGTTGATGGCCAGGGGCTTGGGCTGGTTTTGTGATGGTTTGGAGTATTCAGAGAAGGCATTCACCATGCTCTTCATTGCCTCCACCTGCTGAACAATCGTTCGGGTTGATTTATCAAGGACGACTAGATCATCTTCGGTCAGGGATTTGGATAATTTGTGTCTTAGCCGTTCAGCAGACAGCTGGATAGGGGTGAGCGGATTCTTGATTTCGTGGGCAAGCCGACGAGCCACCTCACTCCAGGCCGAGGCTCTTTGCGCCTGAATGAGCGTCGTCACATCATCAATCAACAGTACAGATCCCTGACGTTGACCCTCGCTATTGAAGAGAGCGCTGACACGGCATAAGAGTTCCTGACGACCATTTGGTCCCTTGAACGTGACCTCTTCCTGCCAGAAATCCACACTGTCCGCCAGTTTGGGTGCAATGAAGTCCATCAGTTCACTCAGGTGAGGGTAGGCGCCGGTAAGGACGGCGAGTGGCCAGTTGAGGTACTCCCCGAAATCTGCGTGCAGAATGACCGTTGCGGCCGAATTTGCGGTGAGTAACCTTTCTTGCGTATCAAAACTGATAACCCCTGAAGAGAGCTGCCCCAAGACGGTGTCGAGGTAGGCATGTTGTTGCTCAGCTTGTTGCTTGAGGTGTTGGGCCTCATCTCTTGCCTGTTTCACCTTCTGCGTCATGCTGTTGAAGGATTCGACCAGAAAGCCCAGTTCGCCACGATCATTGGTGGGTAGACGTTGCTCGTAGTCGCCTTCTGCAAGGGCCTTGGTGCCAATCGCAAGAAGTCGAACGGGTTCTACAATACGTCGAATACTGAGGAATGCCGCCCAAACCGCCGCCAAAAGGCTCAACAACAGGATGAGTGATAAGGTGAGGCTAAAGGTGATCTTGAGAGAATCTCTAAGGTAGGCCATTTCCTTGTAGTGGAGATAGGCCGATTCGACGGATTTAGCCAATTCGGCCATTCGGCTGGGAAGCGGGTAGAGTGCTTGCAGAAAGAGATCCTCCTGATCCTTGAGCGCAATCACGACGCGGATTTTCATATCATCCGCACGCTTATTCTCCAGCCCCACATAGGGTTTTCCTTGACGCACCCTAATCATAACTCCGACGTCGGGAAGGTCCGGAATGATGCTGCCCAGTTGGCTACCGTTAAAGGCAACGATCTGACCTTGTCTTGAAAAAATAGTCAGGTCGCCTTCATCCGTGGCTTCCTTGAGTTCACTCAATCGAATCGCCAAAAGGGAAACCGGGGCATTCGTTAAATCTTCAGCCAAAGTTTCGGTGCGTTTGAGTAAGCCCCCCATTCGTTCATCAAGCGCGGTTTGCCCGAGTTTTAGTGCGTCATCGAGGGCATGGTCGATTCGGACATCGAACCAGCTATCGATGCTTCGTTCCAAAAACTGCATCGAATAGTAGAAGACCACTGATGCCGGGGCGAGACTCAGTAGACTAAATAGGAAAATCATTCGAGCGGTGAGATTAGATCCCGCTGCTTTCTGTTTGAGCTGACGGAAGAGCCAGTAGCCATTTGCCAACACCAAGCCCAGTAGCGTGGCTGATCCCAATACATTGATGAGTACCAGGATGGAGTACATTTCACCCAGCTTGGAAGCATCCTGAGTTGAATTACTCAGCAGTTGCAGGGATCCTAGAATAGCTAGGAACAGCGCGATGATGGAAAGTGCCAGTGGGGGCTTTAAAGCGCGAGAGGCCATGTGTATACGGGGCTCCTGTTATACCAGCGCGGCGATAAATAGGCTTGGGCGCGAAGTGGAAGGGGTAAGGCTTCAATATCAAGTTGAACGCTTAAAAACCCCAGATAGTGTTGGCCAGGCTTAAACGTATCGATTTTGGCAATTTCCCATCCTCTCAGTCGGCTCAGGGTATCGAGTAGAGCAGGGAGTCCTATAAAACTCTGCGTCGCTCCACTGGTCTGATCAAGGATTTGGAAAGACGTAGCCAGTGGGTGATAGCGAATCTTAATACTACGCCTTTCATTGAGTATGGTTTCGTTGAACCAAAGTTTTCGTTCTCGTTCGATTTTTAGCCGGACGACCAAGGTGAGCGGAACACCACGGACCAGGGCGTCAATGACCGGTGGGTTGAAGTGATAGTCGATATCCGCCCCTAAGTAGTAGCTATCACCGATAGAAAGCAGATTGGCCTTGCTGACCTTAATGCCATAGGTTTCGGTTGCTTTAGCTGCAGCCGAGGACAAACTGATCACTGCGATGAGTGCTATCGCTAAGGTCCTGAGCATACTAATGCTTTCGAAGCAGCGCATAGTAAAACCCATCCATTCCTTCATCGCCAGGAAGGATCTGAAGACCATGAGTTTCCCTTCGACCCACGGTACTAGAAAGAGGGACTTCTTCAGCATCGGGGTGCAGTTTCAAGAAGTTCTCAATCAATTGTGCATTTTCGCGTTTGAGAATTGAACAGGTGGCATAGAGCAATTCACCACCCCGCTCCAGGACCGTCCATGCCACCTCTAGAATGTTAAGTTGAGTGTGGGTGAGTTCCCGAAGATCGGAGGGAAGCCGAAGCCGTTTGATGTCCGGATGACGACGTATTACGCCGATGGCGGAGCAGGGGGCATCAACGAGAATCTTTTGAAAGGGAAGCCCATCCCACCATGGGGAGGTGTCCTGAGCATCGGCACTGACCAAGGTACAGTCTAATTGGCACCGCACCAGATTTTCACGAATCCTCTCAAGGCGTTCAGACGAGATGTCCATGGCCGTCATGGAGCCTAGATCTGGATATCGCTCCAAAAGATGAGTCGTTTTTCCACCCGGAGCAGCACAGAGATCCAAAACCCGGTCCTTTGCTTGGATTTTTAGAAAATCGGCCGCAAGTTGAGCGGCACTATCTTGAACGGAGACGAGTCCTTCATCAAAACCCAAGATTTGGCTGATAGGGATGGGTTTAACCAGTCGGATGGCATCATTTGTGGTCATCAGCGGCTCAGCCTCGATTCCAGCCTCATGGAGTTGATTGAGGTAATCGGATCGATTGACTTTGCTGGAATTGACTCTTAGAACAAGAGGCGGGGCTTCGTTATTTGCCTTCAGAATGTTGTCAGTTTCGTCTGGCCAATCGGATTGAATCATCTCGATGAGCCAACTGGGGTGCGCGTATTTTGCTGAAGGAGCGAGATCGGCTGTCTCCTCGAGATGGGATTGCTGGCGTTGAAAGTTTCTTAGAATCCCGTTGAGCAGCGAGCGTGCCCAGGTCTTTTGGCCCGCAGCGGATACCGTTTCACTGACGGCGGCGTGGGGTTTAACCCGAAGATAAATCAGCTGGAAAAGCCCGACTAAAGCCAGCGCATGAACTTGGGGGTCTTTGATCGGTTTTCGAGCCAACTGTACAAGCACAGCTTCCAGGCGGTCATAAAAGCGAATGACCCCGAAGCTTAGCGCTTGGATCAATCCCCGATCGGCAGGATTTTTGACTAAGGGTAGGCGGTCATCGAGCGTGGAAGAAAGACTCTTTCCATGGTCACAGACCTCAACAATGATTTCAGCAGCAATTTGTCGTGCATTCATGGGTGAGGTCCAAAGTGTAGTTTTTTGCCGCTCTGGCCATTGAGAAAATCACGACCCGTAATGCGTTTTCCGCCCGGTAATTGAACCTCAAGCAGTCGAAGTCGACCTTCACCGGTCTCGATATCTAATTGATCTGCGTTAGGGACTACGCTTCCGGGCACTCCATCAGCCTGGCTTGTGCTTAGCACTTCAGCGCGGAAGATGCGAAGGCTCTTTCCAGCATAGGTGGTTTCCGCCACCGGCCATGGATTGAAGGCCTGAATTTGTCGATGAATGGAGGCAGCGGACTGCGACCAGTCTACAGGGGCCTCCTGTTTATCCAGTTTGGCCGCATAGGTGACGAGGGCTTCATCCTGAATTTCAGGGTGGAGAGTGCCGTCAACGAGACCCGGCAACGATTCCATCAAAGCTACGGCCCCAAGATGAGAAAGACGGTCATGGAGGCTCGCTGCGGTATCTTCAGCCGTTATAGGTGTACTGCGTTTGAGCAGCATGGGCCCTGCATCGAGTTTGGGCTCGATATACATGATGGTGACACCTGTCTCTGCATCTCCAGCCAGGATGGATCGCTGGATGGGCGCTGCACCCCGCCATCTCGGAAGGAGTGAGGCGTGTATGTTAATGCAACCCAAGCGTGGAAAATCGATCACCCGTTTTGGGAGGATCAGTCCATAAGCAACGACCACCATAAGATCAGCGCCGAGGGCCTCAAATTGGATTTGGTCCACTTCGGCTTTCAGGTGCTCCGGTTGGAAGACGGGGAGGCCGTGCTGCGTTGCGACTTGCTTGACGGGGCTTTCCGTAAGTACACGGCCCCGACCCGCGGGTCTGTCGGGTTGCGTGTAGACCCCTACGACTTCATATTGAGGATCGGCTAACAGCGCTTTAAGCGGCGGAACGGCAAATTCGGGTGTGCCAGCAAAAACAACTCTCATAATGAACCCGACGGAGAGCGAGTGCTGGGACTCTCTGTACGATGTCGTTGTTCCTTTTTAACGCGTTTACGCGCAAGTTGACGCTTCAAAGGTGAAAGGTAATCCACAAAAAGTTTACCTTCCAAATGGTCGATTTCATGCTGAATACAGACCGCGAGTAATCCAGTGGCCTCAGATTCTTGAGTATTGCCCTCAAGATCCATCGCACGGTAGGTAATTTTTTCGGCCCGAGTGACCTTTTCAAAGAAACCGGGTACCGAGAGACAGCCCT
>CAYFLM010000006.1:0-42772 GCA_964343925.1 uncultured Methylococcus sp. | reverse complement strand
GCCACTCAAGGCCGGAAAGCCCACCATAGTCACACCTAATCCATAGAGTGTCAATCTTTGACGACCCCACCCGTTATTTTGCTACAGCTTTTCATAGTGTTACGCAAGAGTAACTTTGGCCACTTTCCTCTTGCCGACTTGAAGGATATAAGTTTCCCCAGACCGCAGCCTGATCTTTTGATCTTCTACTCGCTCGCCATTTACCTTCACACCACCTTGTTGAATCGCACGATTCGACTCGGATGTGCTACTGGTTAAGCCTAAAGTCTTTAGCAAACCTGACAATCCAATTCCACCCTCCTCGCAAGTAATTCGATGCTCTTCGAGATCCTCAGGTAATTGACCCCTCTTGAATCTGGCTTCAAAGTTTTCTATGGCTTGTAGCGCCTTTTCCTTCCCGTGGAATCTCTCCACCAACTCAGCCGCGAGCTCAATCTTTACGTTCTTTGGGTTTTGTCCTTCTTCACAAGCCCTTTTGGCTTTAGCCATTTCCTCATTTGACCGGAAACTTAGAAGCTCCATATATCTCCACATCAACTCATCGGAAATTGACATCAGCTTCCCAAACATGTCATCGGGCGCATCTGAAATTGCGACATAGTTACCCAGTGACTTTGACATCTTTTGAACTCCATCCAACCCCTCAAGGATGGGCATCGTCAAAATTACCTGCGGCTTTTGTCCGTATTGCTCCTGAAGGTGCCGTCCTACCAACAGGTTGAATTTCTGATCAGTCCCTCCCAATTCAACATCGGCCTTCATTACTACCGAATCGTATCCCTGGATGAGCGGGTAGAGAAATTCATGGATAGCAATTGGTTGTCCGCCTTTGTAACGATTATTAAAGTCCTCGCGTTCGAGCATTCGAGCCACCGTATGCTTCGATGCAATGGATATCAATTCGGGTGGGGTCAATTGATTCATCCATTCGCTGTTAAACATGATTTTGGTCTTCTCAGGATCGAGAATTTTGAAGATTTGCGCCTGATATGTTTTGGCATTCTCCAAGACCTGCTCTCTCGTCAAAGGCTTGCGCGTGACGTTCTTACCGGTTGGATCACCAATCATTCCTGTGAAATCACCAATCAGGAATAATGCCTCGTGCCCTAGCTCCTGAAACTGCCTTAGCTTATTAAGCAATACCGTGTGACCGAGATGAAGATCCGGTGCAGTAGGATCAAACCCAGCCTTTACCCTTAGAGGCCTTCCTTCCTTTAGCCTCTCTATTAACGTGTCCTCTGGAATAATCTCGGCGACACCACGCCTTATCAACTCCAGTGATTGATTCAGGTTCGAGCTCATGAATTTTCCTATTTGATTTAGCTTCAGTCGATGCACACCGGATATGCACACCCCCGAAAGCCTGTTCGAAACAACTGGGCGCAATTAAACCGCAATCTTCCGCTAAAAAAAAACCCGACAGTGAATCACGGCCGGGCTTTTAGCTGTTTGACTTACGGTTTTTATACAGAAAAGGACGACCCACACCCGCAAGTTGTGGAAGCGTTTGGGTTCCTGATCACAAATTGAGCACCCGACAAACCCTCGGAATAATCAATCTCAGCGCCTGAAAGATACTGAATACTGGTGGAGTCAATGAGTACGGTAACGCCATTTTTTTCAATGCACGTATCATCCTCGTTCATTTCCTCATCGAAAGTAAAACCGTACTGGAACCCAGAACAACCGCCCCCTGTTACGTAAACACGCAATTTAAGCGCTTGGTTATCTTCTTCCAAAATCAGCTCACTGACTTTAGTTGCAGCTGCATCGGTAAAACGTATCGCTTCTTCACTCATGATCCATTCCTCAGAGAACATGTGATGATTATGGTAATCCCTTGTATTTTAGTCAAGATTACCACCCCACCATTAGTTTTCCACCTCGGTCAGCTCAAGGTTAACTTGCTCCCTCATATGTTTGATTAGGTTTCTGGCATAGAGTTTATGGGCCTTTGCTTTGGCCGCGCTGGCAATCTGTTGACCTAATGCTGAAAACTTTAAATATTTGATTTTAGCAAGACGCTCAGCCGAGACGGAGAGCGGGGGACTGATCTCCCAGCACTGATCACCGTACCCAATCCTTAAAAATCTTGCGCTTGACGCATCAAGCTCAGACGGCGAACCAGCAACCAGACCTAGATCCACCCAATGACGGGTGAGATCTACTTCCCGCCCATAAGACCAAAGTTCGCGCCAGGCAAAGTCCTCATCAAAAATAAATTTCCACCCACTTTCAAAACGAAATGCGAAGGCCTGATAGGCAACAAAAGCCTCCAACTCCCAAGACTCCATTGATGAGAGAAAATTGAGAGTCCTCTTGTTGACAGAACCAAGCTCACTCATTTCCGCAATCAGAAGCCCAGACCAAACCACTCTCTCAATGGGTTGACTTGCTTCTTTTGCCCCTAAGACAAATAAACTTATCCAACCCAACTCAAGGCTCATAGTTGGCTTAATCTGCTCCAAACCCAACCCAACCAACCGAAGAACCTCTATGAGATTTTCTGCTCTGCGGGTCTCAAGCTCTAGACCCAGAAATGCAATTGGCAATCCCTTAAAACGCGAGTCTGGGTCAGTTAATCGCTCAGAACATTGCTCACCAATTTCATCACTGACCCATTGTTTGAATGCTTTAAAAGATAGACTTTCAGGGTTCAAACTCGGCTTTTCAACTTCCTGCTCAGCGGGGAACCACATTATTCGATCACCTTTACTCCACCCATGTATGGAAGCAATGCATCAGGAACAGTGATCTTTCCATTTTGGTCCTGATAATTTTCCATCACAGCGATGAGCGCTCTTCCGACAGCCAACCCAGAACCGTTTAGGGTGTGTACCAATTCAGGCTTTCCCGAAACCGAATTTCGCCACCTTGCCTGGAGACGCCTTGCCTGAAAATCTCGAAAATTACTGCAAGAGGATATTTCTCTGTACGCTGATTGTCCGGGCAGCCAAACCTCAAGATCATAGGTCTTTGACGAAGAAAAGCCCGTATCTCCTGCACACAACAAGACACGCCGAAATGGAAGATCCAATCGCTTTAGGACGGCTTCCGCATGCTCAGTCAGTGCCTCATGGGCGTTCACCGAATCATCTGGACGCGTAATCTGAACTAACTCCACCTTCTCAAACTGATGCTGACGAATCATTCCGCGAGTATCTTTCCCATAGGAGCCAGCTTCACTTCTAAAGCAAGGGGTGTGACACACCCACTTGAGCGGCCTGTCTATCTCAACAATTTCATTTCTAACGAAATTGGTAACAGGAACCTCAGCCGTTGGAATCAAATAATAGTCGGGATCATTGACGACCTTGAACAGATCGGCCTCGAACTTAGGTAACTGTCCTGTACCCCTCAAACTTTCTGCATTGACCATGAAAGGAACATACACTTCACTATATCCATGCTCTTGTGTATGCAAATCCAACATAAACTGGATAAGGGCTCTGTGCAGGCGACAAAGAGCGCCTTCAAGGGTTACAAACCTTGACCCCGATATTTTGGCTGCGCGCTCAAAATCCATTCCTTTGAGCGCAGAACCAAGGGCAACATGTTCAAGTGGTTCAAATCCAAAATCTCTAGGCTTCCCCCATCGATGAACCTCAACATTATCGAGCTCAGATTTTCCAATCGGAACGGACTCATCCAGAATATTCGGGATACCCAACAAAATGTTATCCAGAGACGATTGGAGGTTTTCAAGCTCCAGTTCCATTTCTTTCAACTCGTCACCAAAGGACTGTACCTCATCCAATATCGGTTGGATGTCTTCCCCTCGCGCCTTAGCTAAGCCAACCATTTTTGATCGACTATTCCTTTCGTTCTGCAGCGCTTGCGTCCTAGCTTGAACCTCCTTCCGTCTGGCTTCGAGCTTTTCTAGCACTTCAATATCTAGCAGAAAACCTCGCTTTTCTAGTTGGGATGCAACCCATTTGAGATCGGAACGGATGATTTTTGGATCGAGCATTTATCTACCTTTGATCAGACAAGGCCCATAAGGCCGAGGAATTGGCTAATTGGGCCGAAAACTAAATGAGGGATCTTACTGCCTGAAACATGCAATTTACAGACTTGAGCACCGTTTTTCAGGGACTTCATGAAGAGCGTCCCTGTACTCAGACATCTCCTGAAGGAGCGGGACTGAACCAATGGCCAGGCAAAGAAATCACATGCCGTAACTCATATCTATCAGTAATCGTTCGTGCAACCTGCTCTGCCTTTTCGGGCGAAGCATAAAATTCCAATACCAATGGCAGATCCAGAGATAGCGCCAACAATGAAGATGAGTGGAGTTTACTGTGCTCACCAAAGCCCTCAACCCCCCTTAAAACCGTGACACCATGAATTTCATACTCTTCTTTAAGCACTTTAAGTAACTTGGTAACCAAACCATCCTTTTCGGTAAGGTAAACCCGAACCAAACTTATTGGTTCTTTTCGATCCATAACTCCTCCAACCAGTATCCCGATGCAACAGCCAAGGCACCCAACAAAACGGAGAGCAAAAAAAGCCCCAACAACGTGAGCGCTTCCAGAGAGCTATAGCACTCAATAACTCGACGCATGGCTATCAGGCAACTCATAGACAGGGCAATGATGAGCGCGAATCCTGCAACTGTCGTTGTCATCATCTCATTCTTAAGCGCATAGGCGACAAGACCGCCATGCAGCAGCAAAAAGCCCAGCAACAAAATGGAGGGCAAGATCAACTGGGGGAAAATCAATCCCGTCATGTCACCTCGACCCGCGAGCCTTACGATTAGAACGCCCATCCAAACAGCCAGAATGCAAAAAAGAAGGCTCAGCAATCCATTAATGACGGCTTTGGCGTATCCCCCGTCCTCAATCAAAGAGAAGGTTTCCAAGGCAAAGGTGGAAAATGTGGTGTAACCACCAAGAAATCCGACGAGAATAGCTGCCCTTATCTCAGAAGCTACGGGATACCGGTTCACCATGAGCTCGGCCAGGAGCCCCATTAGAAAGCATCCGGAGACATTTACAAACAAGGTCCCCAACGGAAAAGACCGACCCAAAAGGTCATAAATCAGATTTGCGGTCCAAAAACGGAACACCGAACCTACCGCTCCCCCAAGACCAATAGCCAGAAAAGTAGTCATTACAAAAGAACTTTTCTCATGCTCACCACATTAGGGGCCTCTACCGGCCCTTTCTCAGTCACAATCACATCAATCAATTCAGCAGGCGTCACATCAAATACAGGATTCCAAACATCAATACCGCTCTCCACTTCAGCCAGATTTCCTCTGAGTAATTCACCAGGTTCACGTTCTTCAATTTCAATGTGGGAGCCGTCTGGTGTATCAAAATCGACGGTTGAAGTAGGGGCAACCACCATAAATCGGACTCCGTGGTGCTTTGCCGCAACTGCTAGGGCATAAGTTCCAATTTTATTCGCCACATCACCATTTGCCGCAATACGGTCCGCACCAACCACAACCCACTGCACCCTACCAGACTTCATCAGAAATGCAGCCGCAGAGTCTGCTATGAGCGTTGCGGGAATCTTATCCTGAGATAGCTCCCAAACAGTCAGTCTCGCCCCCTGGAGCCAGGGCCTTGTCTCAGTGGCATAAATGGATTTCAGCCCCCTGGAGTAAGACGTCCTGATAACACCTAGAGCCGTACCAAACCCACCTGTTGCCAATGCGCCTGTATTACAGTGAGTCAATGCCCCAAGGGCTCCCTCCAGATATTTGGCGCCAAAATCACCCATAGCAATATTGGCCCTTACATCCTCCTCATGAATAGCTTGAGCCTCTTCTGTTAACACGCATAATGGGTTATCTCTTGCAGAGTTCAATGCTTTACGCATGCGCTCAATGGCCCAAAATAAATTGACTGCAGTTGGTCTTGCCTGTGAAAGAGTCATCAGATCCGACGCCATGTGCTCTCGCCATTGTTGACCTGAGCTTCTCAGCCTTTCTTTTGCGGCGAGAACCACGCCATAGGCAGCGGCTATTCCAATTGCAGGAGCACCCCGAACCTGCATAGAACGGATCGACTCAGCCACCTCGTCTAGCGTGGAACATGCATTAAATTCAATTTTTTCAGGCAATAGCCTCTGATCAAGCACATGGAGAACTTCATTTTCCCAGATCAGCGCTCGAACGCTATCACGCACGTCACTCATGGATGGAACCCATTCTTTGAAGTATAGAAACAAAACCTAAGGCAGGCATTATTAAGAACACAACCCTCGTTGCCGTTGGAGCTCATAAAGCACTACACCTGTAGCGACGGAGACATTCAAGCTTTCAACCTGCCCCATCATCGGAATTTTCACGAGCAAATCACAATTTTCGCGAGTCAGCCTTCTTAGCCCTTTACCCTCAGCCCCCATTACGACAGCGGCAGGTAAATTCAGATCGGCCTCATAAATAGAAGTGCTCGTTTCTCCACTTGCACCAATGATCCACAAACCAGCATCCTTCATCCATCCCAATGCCCTAACTAGGTTAGTGACTCGAAAAATCCTAATCGTCTCCGCAGCCCCACTTGCCACCTTAGTTACAACGGGCGTTAACCCGACGGACTGGTCTTTCGGAATAACAATCCCATGGACACCGACAGCGTCTGAAATCCTTAGACATGCGCCCAAATTATGAGGGTCTTGGACCTGATCAAGAACTAAAAATAATGGGTTTTGAGGCAGACTTTCCAAAACGCTCCTCAAATCAGCGTCCCCCAACTCATCCGGCATGGTCAGCTCAACCACAATCCCCTGATGAACTTTACTTTCAGACAACGTATCAAGCCTTGATTTCGATACAGACTCAATGGGCACCCTCAAGTCTTTCAAGGCTGTAGTAAGCCGACTGACTTTTGCATCTAACCGCTGCTCATCCAGCCAAACCTGAACGATCCTCTCAGGTGCGTTATGCAAGGCCGACTCAACCGCGTGAAGGCCAGAGACTCTTCGCTTCGAACTCATGCAAGTTTGACTTTTGTTTTCGTTTTTCTTCGCGTCCTTTTCGGAGGTGATGCCGGTTTTTGCTCCGATTGCTTCACCAACTCAAGATCGATTTTTCGCTCGTCCAAATCCACTCTTGCAACCAAGACCTGAACCGAATCACCCAATCTGTAAATCTTCCCAGTCCTTTCTCCCTGCAATCGATACCCCGCCGGATCGTAATGAAAGTAATCACGATCCAAATTGGAAATGTGAACCAGTCCTTCGATGAATACATCCTGTAATTCAACAAAAAACCCGAAACCAGTAACCGCAGATATAACACCAGCAAACTCACAACCAATCTTATTCTGCATGTACTCACATTTCAGCCATGCCGTAACATCGCGTGTTGCCTCATCCGCTCTTCGCTCTGTGAATGAGCAATGCTCTCCCAGCTTCACCATATCCATGTTGGAATAAGTGAATGCTTTGGCTTTGGAAGGAAATACTTTCCTGAGAGCACGATCCACCAGCCGGGCGGATCTTCCTGACCCATTTTTTCCGCTCTGTCCAATTGCATACCTAATCGCGCGATGAACTAAGAGATCTGGATACCGCCTGATTGGGGATGTGAAATGTGCATATTTAGGTAACGCCAAGCCGAAGTGGCCACGATTTTCCGGGGTATAAACTGCCTGAGACATCGACCGAAGCATGACCGTCTGAATGAGGTGTGCATCCACCCTTCCGACGATTTCTTCGGATAACTTTGCATAATCGGCTGGAACTGGTTTTTCCTTACCCCCCATTTTCAGTCCCATCCTACCGAGGAACGTCTTTAGATCCGCCAATTTTTCGGTGGTTGGGCCATCGTGGACCCTAACCAAATGGGGGATCTTATGCGCATCCAGAAATTCAGCGGAGGCAGTGTTGGCAGCCAACATACACTCTTCGATGAGACGGTGTGCGTCGTTACGGATCGTAGGAACAATCTTTTCTATTTTTTGATTCTCTCCAAAAATAATTCGCGTTTCCTGAGAGTCAAAATCCAGCGCTCCTCTCTCTTCACGTGCGCGCCGGAATGCCTTGTAAAGCGCATGCAATTCTTCGATGTGTTCCAGTAAATCCTTTCTTTTCTTTCGGGCCAGCTTGTCACCATCCAGGATGGATGCAACCTCGTTGTAAGTCAGACGCGCATGAGAGCGCATCAGTCCAGAGAAAAACCGATAGTCCTTGAGCATGCCGTCCGCGGAGATTTTCATCTCACAGACCATACATAAGCGATCAACATCGGGGTTTAAAGAACAAAGACCATTGGACAGAACCTCTGGGAGCATAGGAATAACCCTATCAGGGAAATAGACACTCGTCCCCCGATTTTGTGCCTCTTGATCCAGCGCGAATCCAGGCTGAACGTAATAGGCTACGTCCGCAATTGCAACGTAGAGTTTCCACCCAGCCCCCGACCTCTGGCAGTAAACTGCATCATCAAAATCTCTCGCATCTTCACCATCAATGGTTACAAGGGGGAGATGTCGGATGTCCTCGCGATCCGATCGAGCTTCCTGGGGAATCTCCTCCCCATATTTCTTTATCTCCTCCAAAACCTCATCAGGCCAGACGGAAGGTAGGCCATAACTCTCAAGAGCAATTTCAATCTCAAGCCCCGCGGCCATATGATCCCCCATCACCCGGAGAATACGGCCAATGGGGTCTCTTCTTTTGGTTGGCTGCTCCAAGATTTCAACCACCACAATCTGGCCAACCTTAGCTTTCCCCAATGCCTCTGAGGGAATCAGAAAGTCGTGCGTGATGTATTTACTGTCTGGCAGGACGTAATAGATTCCTCGATCTTCCTGCAGTCGCCCAACAATCTTGTGGGTTTTCCTCTCGAGGATTTGAACGATCGAGCCCTCACGCCTGCCTCGTCGATCGACTCCTCTAATGCAGGCCAGCGCTCGATCGCCATGAATCAAAGCACGCATCTCTTGGGGTGAGAGAAAAAGGTCCTCCCCACCTTCATCTGGTCTAAGAAAGCCAAACCCATCCGGATGGGCAATTACCCCGCCAGATATCAAATCTGATTGATTGACAACACAGAACTGATCGCGCCGATTCCGTAAGAGCTGACCATCCCGCTCCATCGCATTCAACCTTCTTCGCAAGGACTCCCGATCTTCATCGAAAGTTAAATCGAGTAACTCCCCAACCTCGTCCCCGCCGAGTGGCTTTCCGGCATCCGACATCACCTGGAGAATCAACTCCCGACTAGGTATCGGACGCTCATATTTACTTGCCTCTCTATCGGCAAAAGGATCTTGGATTTTTTTGCCTTTATTTTTTTTGGAAACCAACTTTTTCCTCAATTTTGTAAATGAATATTATGTGTGCGAAGTCTTAAAAGCTTTGAAAGCATCATTAAGAATGCCCAAGCCAATCTTCAGAGGCTCATCATCGGGCATGACCAGAGTATTGACAACCGCAGGGTTAGCTATGAGAATAATCGGCTGTTGATTGGGGATTCGCTCCCCTTCAGCCACTCGAGCCGAGGTGGTGAAATTGGTAGACACGCATGTTTCAGGTACATGTGAGGCGACTCGTGGAGGTTCAAGTCCTCTCCTCGGCACCACTCCTTCCCAAGCTATCGACAGCCAAGGCTAACACAATCGTAGACTTGTTTTCCCTAAATACCTTCGGTTTTCAGGGTATTTGAGATCAAACCACCCTCATGGGCTGGTAAATCCTTTCCACAATAGCGACATAGAATAGCCTCCAAGCGAATATCCTCCGCACAATATGGGCATCGCTTAGTTTCCACCGACGTCGCTTCGCTATCCGCACCCCGCTTGAGATCGCCAGAATCGTTTGTATGCCCAGACTTTTCACTCGATCTCGCCCTTAATCCCTGCTCGATCCTTAGCTTATCTTCAGGATTTAATGCGTAGATAGAGTGAATGAAGACGAAGATCCAGACAACCACCTCACCAATGAAAAGATAGAGCGAGTGTCCCGCATTTTTTTTTGCCAAAATCCAATGCGCATCCATTACACCCAAGGCAGCCAATACGACGCAAAGCAGGTAAACCACTACCCTATATTCACACTGCCTAGAATAAGCGATGACGGCTGGCAGAAAAATCAAGATGTAAACGACCAGTGCGGCAATTTTCATCGCAGGAAGCTCCCGAAGTAGTTGCGATTAGCATTTAAACATGCAAGCTTAGCGAATGCACCCCTCATTCAGCGGCACCCGACCATGCTTATGATTTCTCTGGGATCACTGGTTCTTTGCTATCGGCTTGAACAAGCACCCAAGGCGCCACGACTATCGCCTCAAATATAGTGTGGCGGCTGTTCCAATCCCTCGCATGACAGTCCTTTGCCTTTTCTAGGCTCCCGCTATTCAACCACCGCCCAACCTGATCAGAATCATCTTCAATCATAGCCTTAGCAGCATCGATAACGGTCAACGGGGGCTTAACGATCAACAAAGCACCTCGAGCAAAATGACGCTGCAACTCTGACCATGCAATCGTGCCGGACTCTGAGGCCAACTCAGAAAACAAAGAACTAGTGGATTGCTTCACGGTTTCGATGAGAGGCTCGCGATTCTTTTGACGAATCATTTCCACGTATTATCTTTGCAAGGCTCCAAATTTTTGCGGAATCCCAGCTAGTTGTCACAAACTGCCCTGTTGAGGAACATGAGAGCCCCTCAATAGGTCCTTCATGGGCCTCAACAGAACCTATTGGGATCTCAGATTGAGCCGAATCAATAATAAAAACCAACCCCTCAGAGGTCCCTAAGACCAGATAACTGGAACTTGGCACGTTACAAAAACTGGTCACCGATCCTTTAAGATCACGAATCAGAGCAACCATCTTTTCGGAATCGCTATCCCATATTTCTAGTGCCGAAGCATTCGAATACAGTAAAGCCTTACCATCTCGACTTAAACCCAATAAGTTGCGATCGGAGTCAATCCGAACACGCTTAATCGGATCAAGATGCTCCAACTCCCAAACCATCAACTCCTTACCCGCGACCGTCAACAGTTCCGGCCTTCCCTCTGAATTCAATCGAAAAGCGATGCTTTGAACACCTGAGTGGGTTGCCCGTAGAAAAGTTCGAGCCATTGGGTTCCAGATACCAATGGGACCATCTCCCATCCATCCTACCCATAGGCCGTCCATTGAATATTGAACGTACCGAACGTCAAAACCATCGACCTCCTGAAGGCCAACCCTTGAACCTGTATTCAAATCCCAACCAATCAAGGTTCCACTTTGTCGTCCGGGACCCCCGCCTACAAGATTATGTCCATCCGGGGAAATGTCCACAGAGTTCAGCATAGTCTTTCCAATCTTTGCGAAAAGAGCTTCACCCATCGTGTCTTTCTCACCTGTCTCCGCATTCCAGAGACGCGGCAGGCTCCCACCCATGGCAAGCACCAGATGACCATCAGAGGAGAAAACGGGCCGAGTAATACCTTCTCTGCCAGTGATTCCAGCTGCAGAGAGCCTCGAAACAAGACCTTGTGATTTTTGTAGATCATCCAATTTTCTTTGAGCCGCTTCCTTCTGCGCGCATGCATCACAGGCCTTGAGAAACTTCATATACGCTTCAGCCGTACCTTCTCTCTCCGCCCTAATCCATGGGTCGGACTCACTCGTTTGGTGCCTGTTATAGCGCATCAAGCCATAAGCAAGGATCACGGCAAAGAGAACGGCAAAGAACCAAATGAGGACCCTCTCGAGAAAATTAAGAAAAGCTTCCATCCTGTCGTCTCGAACTCTTTGATTAGTCGCCTCTAGCTCTCAAATAATTGCGCAAGGGCCAATCCTGGATCCTCCTGACGCATGAAAGCTTCCCCGACTAAGAAAGCGTTGACCCCATGCTCTCGCATCAGCTCCACATCCTCACGCGCCAAAATTCCACTTTCAGTTACAACGGTAATACCTTTTGGGATATCAGCTAAAAGGTCTAGCGTATTCGAAAGCGATACGTCAAAGGTACGAAGATTGCGATTATTGATACCCACCATGGGCAAGTCCAGACTTAAGGCTCTTTCCAGCTCATATTCATTATGAACCTCGACCAAAACGTCCATACCTAGCTCTATTGCTTTCTTGGAGAGCAAGCGGAGCTCAGAGTCAGTTAGTGCAGCGACAATCAACAGAATGCAATCCGCCTGCAGTACTCTAGCCTCCACAATTTGGTACGGCGAAATGATGAAGTCCTTTCTTATTACGGGGAGAGTGCATGCATTACGCGCTTCTACTAGATATGCATCCGCGCCTTGAAAGAAATCGACATCGGTCAAGACCGACAAACAAGAGGCTCCATGAGAAGCGTAAGTTTTTGCGATTTCAGCCGGGTGAAAATCTTCCCTAAGGACTCCTTTGCTTGGAGATGCCTTCTTGATCTCTGCGATTACTGCCGATGACCCCTTGGCAATCGAATCGCGCATATGTGTCAAGAATCCACGCGGCTTGTCGCTAGCGCTCAGCTTCATTTCCAGTTGGCTTTGTGAAACTCTTGCGGCTCTATCCCTAATTTCCTGCTCCTTTCGCTCAAGAATTTTTATCAAGATATCGGGGGTCGAGTTATTCATGGTTGTCAATTCGTGGTAATCGCGGAGGAATAGAACTTTAATCCAAGCTTAATTTGCAAATGTTTTCGTGTAGGAGATGAGATCACGCATTTTCTGTGAAGCAGCCCCAGAATCAATTGCACGTTCGGACATTCGGACACCCTCCGCCCAATCAACAGCAATTCCGGAAACATAAAGAGCCGCGGCAGCATTGATAACCACGACATCACGAGCAGCCCCTTTATGCCCGGAGAAAATGCTGTTAATTATTTCGAGACTTTCAAGGGGTGATTGCACTGCCAGACTTTCCATGGAGGCCGTTTTGAGTCCGAACTCCTCCGGAACCACACGGTAATGTCTCACTTCTCCACCGACCAACTCAGCTACCTGAGTTGGGGCACCAATACTTACTTCATCTAGTCCATCTTCAGCGTGAACCACCATGACATGCCGACTTCCTAACTTTTGCAGCGCCTTAGCCAGTGGAACCAACCACCGATCGCTGAAAACGCCGACCACCTGATTTTCCGCACCCGCGGGGTTGGTTAAAGGCCCTAGCAAATTAAAGATTGTTCTGATACCCAACTCACTCCGTGCCTGCCGAGCAAACTGCATCGCCTCATGGTGTCGTTGGGCAAAAAGAAAACCTAACCCAACAGTTTCAACACAATCTCTGACCCTATCAGGGGAGAGCAGGATATTAACCCCCGCGGCCTCCAGCAAGTCGGCACTGCCGGATTTACTTGAAACCGAGCGATTGCCATGTTTCGCAACCTTACCCCCCGCCGCTGCGACAACAAAGGCTGCTGCAGTACTGATGTTGAATGTATTGGCGCCATCTCCACCTGTTCCGCAAGTATCTACAAGATGTGGAACATTCATTCGGACGCTAGAAGCCATCCCCCGAATAACTCTAGCCGCAGAAACTACCTCATCAACGGTTTCGCCCTTCGCCCTTAGAGCAACCAAAAAGCCAGCGATTTGGATCGGAGTGACGCCACCCGTCATGATGGACGACATAGCAGCCTGCATTTCGACTTCAGTCAGATCCTCTCTCGACAGAAGCTTCTCAATCCAAGACTTCATCGACATGAATAAACCTAGAATCAGCGCTGCAGAAAATTTCTCAGGAGGTCGTGGCCTTGCTCCGTCAGAATAGACTCCGGATGGAACTGCACACCCTCAATATCCAAAGTTTTATGCCTGACTCCCATGATTTCATCGATGCCCCCGGATTTATCGGCCGTCCAAGCTGTAACTTCCAAGCAGTCAGGAAGACTGGCCTGCTCAATTACAAGGGAATGATATCGGGTCGCCTGCAAAGGGTTCTTAAGTCCCTGAAATACGCCTTTATTGTGGTGATAGACCAAGGAGGTCTTGCCATGCATGATGCTCTTGGCATGAATAACTTGGCCGCCAAAGGCATAGCCAATGCTTTGGTGTCCCAAACATACCCCGAGAATGGGGTATCTACCTGCGTAATGCCTGATGGTATCTACTGAAATACCTGCTTCTTTTGGCGTGCAGGGTCCTGGGGAGATAACGATTTTAGAGGGCTTAATCTCCTCAATTTCACTCAGCGAGATTTGATCGTTGCGAACGACTTTCACCTCCGCACCAAGCTCAGAAAAATACTGAACCAGATTGTAGGTAAAAGAATCGTAGTTATCGATCATCAACAACATTTTAAGGATACCCCTTGTGCATCATCGTTACATCAAACTTGTGAGTCCACACTCGGGATCCCGAGATGTGAACCAACGAGACCCTTTTGACAAGACCTAATCCTTTATTCTCGCTCATCTCAGCGGGCGATGCTAATCCAACAGCCCAAACGCTCCCTTACGCTTCAGCCTTAAACCATTCAACCAGCATACCTCCGTCGAACCTCATCACAGTAGAGGTCTCCTCCGCAGGATTCATCCGATTCAAACTGGAGCGTAACATGCGAGATTCGATGCTCAAGCTTTGCGATACCCGCAATTTCCTGTTGAATCAGCCTGGTCTCTCCCACGCTCATCTCGTCAACGAAAATATGAGCTGAGAGCATCTTGATATCAGCAGACAGCGACCAGATATGAAGATCATGAATGCCCTGAACGCCTTTAACAGCCATCATATCAGCAACCAATTTAGAAACAGCGACATCCTTTGGCGAGGCCTCTAACAAAATATTGATTCCGTCACGAAGGATAATCCACGCATTCCAGAGGATTAAGACTGATATCAGAACGCTAGCTGCCGGGTCTAACCAACTCCAACCGGTCATGTAAATACCAATACCCGCCAAAATTGCACCCATGGAGGACATGACATCACCGATCATATGTAAAAACGCGCTTCTGACATTTAAATCATCATTTGCCCCATGACTCGTCAACCAAGCTGTCACCAAATTCACGAGGAGAACTGCACCACCCACTGAGATCATTAACTCGGAACTCACAGCCCCCGGACTTTGGTATCGCTCCCAAGCACCGAGCATTATTCCAAGCGATAGGACTATTAAAAACAACGAATTGAAAACAGCGACCAAAATACCGACCCGATGATAACCGAAGGTTTGAAGGCTATTGGGAGGCTTTTTGAGCATGCGATTCGCCAAAAAAGAAAGCGCCAAAGCCACCACATCTGTTAGGTTGTGAACCGCATCAGAGACTAACGCCAGACTATTACCCAGAGTGCCTGCAACAAACTCGATGACTACTAAAATCGAGGTTAAAAGAAGCGCAAGCAAAAGGCGAACTTGCACCTTGGATGATGCATTCTGATGCGAATGTTTATGTGTACAATGTCCGTGTTTACTCATTAGCGCTTACCCTCAGATTCAAATCCCCTCCCCAGTTAGCGAGTTGTGACTAGAGATTTCGTGCCCTTATTGCACTCCAGATCGGCCTGCATGAAACAGATTTTCCTATCAATTCACCTCACGTGTCTTCTTTTTGGATTGTCGTTTGATTGCTCGAATGCGAGCAGCATACTTGATTATGAGGTGAAATTAGGCACCAAAAGAACCCTGCAAGAGGTGAGCGTAGAAAACGATCTTGTCGTCGTAAAAACAGTTGGTGGAGATCCAACCCTAGATCTTTACTTTGATCCTCAAAAAAGGAAGCTTAGTATTGTCGATCATCATAAAAAAACATTCATGCCGATCACTGAGCCCCAGATTGAGAAGCTGGCTGGCCATATTGAAGATATTGCTCCACTAGTCAATGGTCTAGGAGAACAAATAAAGCATCTTGATCCAGCCCACAAAGCGAAATGGGAACGAATGATTGGCGGGGCTCCGCTTGATGCATTCGATACTGCTAAAAAAGAGCTAAAGCATTTCAGCATTAAAGGAACGCAGAAACTCCATCACGTTGCTGGGTTCGAGTGTAGGGCCTTTAATCTTAAATCAGACAGTATGGGCCCTTCGTCCATCTGCATCATAGGACACGCTGCGCTCGGTCTACCCGAAGGAGAATCACAAAGCATCAGACACTTGATCACTTTCATGCACTCCTTACTAAAAAAGGTGCATCGAGTTGCTTCAAATTTTGGTGCGGTCATCGCAAGTGATGCAATTGAACAGCTATCCGGCATTCCCATTGAGATCAAATCAAATTCACCAAAAACCAAAGTCAGCATGGAACTGTCGTCGATTAGGCTCAATCAGCCGTCCCCAGAGAAGACCTGGCCCACGGAGTACAAGATGGTAGATTTCAAACTCTGGTAATGCCTCGCGATTCAATCCAATCCTGTAACAAGCTTTTGAACACTCAAAACCACACGGAAGCCGCTCAGCTTTCTCGCGCATTAGGTCCGGTCTCCTCCATAGCAATTCTAGCCGGAACTGTAATCGGAACCGGTATTTTCCTAGTCCCCTCAACCGTCGCGAGGGAAATAGGGAGCGTGGAAGGCATTTTTTTAATTTGGATTTTAGGCGCTCTACTTTCCTTGGCAGGCGCCCTTAGTTATGCAGAATTAGGAGCAAGACTCCCGCAGTCAGGTGGCGAATACGCTTTTCTCAGGAAGGCCTACGGCCCCATTTGGGGGTTTCTATTTGGATGGCAACAGATTGTCATTGGAAAAACTGGCTCAATTGCAGCGATTGCCATCGCATTTAGCCTGTTTCTATCTTATGAGATACCCCAGATTGCTAATAGCACTCTTGGCATCTCGCTTTTTGGTCAAAGCTTCTATCTAACGGGTATTCAGCTAACAGCCATCGCAAGCCTTGCAACCGTTTCTGCAATCAACATCCTCGGGGTAGGCGCTGGAGGAAATGTTCAGACTCTTCTCACGTTTCTTAAATTGACCGCAATCATCGGTCTGGCATTCATCATATTGAATAGTGGGAAAGGCGATTGGAGTCACTTTTTCGACAGAATGCCATCTGACCAGAATAGTCCACTGCTTCTGTCGTCAATTGGAGGCGCTCTTGCTGCCGTTCTATGGGCTTTTGATGGCTGGAATAATCTGACTATGGTTGGAGAAGAAATTAAAAACCCTCAAAGGACGATCCCTCTCGTCATGGTCTTGGGGATCATTTTTGTAGCTGCAGTGTATTTGTTAACGAACCTTGCATTCCTGTATGCCTACCCAATTAACGCCATTAAAGAGTCTCAACATATCGCCCAAGACATTGCGAAAACGATTCTAGGCCCTGGGGCAGGACAATTCATCACATTGGCAGCACTCATCTCGACCTATGCTTCGCTCAATGGCTCCGTCCTATCTGGTGCCAGGGTGTTTTATGCTATGTCGAGAGATGGCTACATCACAAAAAAAGCTTCATCGCTGGGCAAGAAAAGCCGAACACCTCGCATGTCGCTCCTCATTCAGGGGCTATTGGCGTCGGCGCTCATAATTATTTTCGGACAAGACAAACAGGCCTTCGAGCGCGTTCTTGACTATGCGTTGTTTGGAACTTGGGGATTCTATTCGATCACCGCTTTTGCGGTAATCATCATTCGGCGCGCACACTCGAATCATCCTAGCCCATTTTCAACACCAGGTTATCCCTGGGTACCTGCTCTATTTGGGCTTGTTGGCCTTTTATTTTGCCTTTCGATAGCACTTAGAAGACCCACCGAGACTCTCATGGGCTTTCTTCTTCTCATTTTGGGCGCACTCTTTTACCTTTATACAACCAAATTTCGTTCGAGAAGTTCACAAAACTAAAACATTGACGTAAACGGAGGAAGAATGATTGGTGGTTTGATCTCAATTCTAATTGCACTCTGGTACTACAAAAGCGCTCAAAGCAGGGCTCAACCGGCTCTGCAGTGGGCTTTTGCGGGGGCAATTGTCTATTACATCCCCAACTTCATATGGAGCCTCGCGGTAGCGAAACCGATGATGAATCAGTTGCATGCACAAAATGCCGGGGCATTAGGTTCACTATTAGGTTTTTCATCTGTTTTCGTAGGGCTTTTATGTGCGGCCTTGGTTTTCGTGCTCACCCTTAGAAACAAGAAGGCTTGACATCATGGTTCGCAACATTGGCCATCGACCATAGATTTGGTAAAAAAAAGCCAGCCTTTCCTAGGGCTGGCTTTTTTATGACTTAGGTCTGTATTTCGAAACTTAGAGCTTCGCAGAGTTTTCAGCCAAATATGCAGCTACACCTTGTGCATTAGCGGTCATGCCTTTGCTGCCTTTGTTCCAGCCGGCAGGACACACTTCCCCGTGCTCCTCGAAGAATTGAAGCGCATCTACCATGCGGATGAGTTCATCCATGTTGCGCCCCAATGGCAGGTCATTCACGGTCTGGTGCCTGACTACACCGGCTTTATCGATTAGGAAAGTACCGCGATAAGCAACTGCTGCTCCCTCGACTTCCACATCATAGGCTTTAGTGATTGCATGACTGACGTCCGCAATCATTGTGTAACGAACCGGACCGATACCCCCCTTGTCAACTGGGGTGTTTCTCCAAGCAGCATGAGTGAATTGCGAGTCGACAGAAACCGCTAAAACTTCTACACCACGTGACTTGAGTTCATCCAGACGATGATCCAATGCAATCAACTCTGTGGGGCAGACAAAGGTGAAGTCCAAAGGATAAAAAATCACAGCCACATACTTTCCCTTGGTTTTCTCAGAGAAAGAATAGGAGTCCACAATACTGCCATCGCCAAGTACTGCAGCAGCTTTGAAATCCGGGGCTTGCTTACCTACCAATACGCTCATTTAAATTCTCCTATCATTGATTTAGAAGTTTATCTCTACAAGAGACAGAACGGAGTCTCACTAACAAACTAATTCTACAGTAAAACAGTAGGATATTTTCTTTACCATTCCCTACGTTTAACTACTGCTCTCGCCAACCCCTCAAGCAGCAAGACACTATCGTCCCAACCGATACAAGCATCCGTCACACTCACGCCGTAACTAAGCTCTTTGCCGGACTCAAGTTTCTGATTACCGGGATACAGATTACTTTCCACCATCACCCCGAAAATGCGCCGGTCTCCCTGCGCAATTTGAGCACCTACATCCTGCGCCACATCAATCTGTCTATGGTACTGCTTCATGCTATTGGCGTGACTGAAATCAACCATAACACTTGGCTTAAGGTCCGCTTTTTCCAACGACGCACAGACTGAGTCGACACTTCCCTTGTCATAATTCGGTTGTTTTCCGCCTCTCAGGATGACATGGCAGTCAGGGTTTCCTGTAGTGGAGAAAATCGCGGAATGTCCTGCCTTAGTCAGAGAAAGGAAGTGGTGTGGGCGATTTGCCGAGTGGATTGCATCAATAGCGACCTGAACTCCCCCATCTGTGGCATTTTTGAATCCAACAGGGCACGATAGCCCAGAGGCTAACTCACGATGTACCTGACTTTCCGTCGTTCTCGCACCAATTGCACCCCAAGCGATTAAATCAGAAACATATTGGGGTGAAATAACATCAAGATACTCAGTAGCTGCTGGCATTCCCAATTCGTTAAGATCACGCAGCAATCTTCGAGCGGTTCTAAGGCCCTTGTTGATGTTAAAACTCTCATCCAGATCCGGGTCATTTATCAACCCCTTCCAGCCCACCGTCGTTCTGGGCTTTTCAAAGTAGACCCGCATAACAATGACCAAATCACGCTCTAGTCGCTTTTTGATCTCTAGCAACCGCTTTCCATAATCGACGGCCGCACTGGGATCATGAATTGAACAGGGACCAATGATGGCCAGCAATCGGTCATCTTGACCATTCAAAACTGCCTGGATTTCCCGCCTCGCCTGAAGAACGGTATTCGCTGCATTTTGACTGATCGGAAGTTCAGCATGCGCTTCCGAAGGTGCAATAACCTCTTTTACTGCACAGATCCTGAGATCATCAGTATTGTAGGGATTGTGGGAGACCGGTTGAGAGTCCATTGTCATTTCCTTTGCTAACCTACTACCCGATGGATAATTCAAAAATTAAGAAGCATTCTAACGTGTGGATGTGGCGGCTTCCACTGGTGCCGATCCCAGAAGCACTCTCACACACCTAGAAAAAAACCCAGTCCCGGAGCCATCAAGTTCCGGTTCTGGGTTTTTTGGGGTCCCCCAACCCTTAGGATGGAGGATGATCAAGCCCTAGCTTACTTGACGACTGGGTCCAGCTCACCACTGGCATAGCGTGCGGTCATTTGCTCCAACGTTAATGGCTTAATCTTCGCCGCATTACCTGCGGTTCCGAAGGCCTCATAGCGGTCTTTACAAATTTGCTTCATGCCCTTAGTAGCAGCGGCAAGGAACTTACGGGGATCAAATTCCTTCTTGTTCTCAGCGAAGAACTTACGCATAGCACCTGTGGAAGCCATACGAAGGTCAGTATCAATATTGACCTTACGGACCCCATGCTTGATTCCTTCAACGATCTCCTCAACCGGAACGCCATAGGTCTCACCCATATCGCCGCCATATTCATTGATGATCTTCAACCAATCCTGCGGCACCGAAGATGAACCATGCATCACAAGGTGTGTACTTGGGATGCGGGCATGAATTTCCTTGACGCGATCAATGGCCAAAATATCTCCCGTCGGTGGACGTGTGAATTTATAAGCGCCATGAGAAGTCCCAATTGCAATCGCAAGAGCATCAACCTTGGTCTTCCTTACGAAATCCGCAGCTTCTTCAGGATCAGTCAACAACTGTGAATGATCTAGGTGACTGCTTCCTTCGAGCGACCCCAGACAACCCAGCTCGCCCTCGACCGAAACACCACACGCATGGGCAAGATCGGATACTCTGCTCGTTACCTCAACGTTGTATTCATACGTTGAAGGTGTCTTCGCATCTTCCTTCAAAGAACCATCCATCATGACCGAACTGAAACCGCTCTGTATTGAACGGAAACAGACTGCAGGAGATGCACCATGGTCCTGGTGAACACAAATTGGAATATGCGGATACATTTCAAGCGCCGCATACATGAGGTGACGAAGGAAGGGCTCGCCCGCGTATTTTCGCGCGCCTGCAGAGATCTGGACGATAACGGGGCTATCCGTTTCACTTGCAGCTTCCAAAATAGCTTGGATCTGCTCCAGATTATTAACGTTAAAGGAAGGAACACCGTAGCTGTGTTCAGCTGCATGATCAAGCAATTGCCTCAAGGAAATGAGTGCCATTGTTGTCTCCTCTTAGATCTTTAATTAAAACACCCGGCACTCACCAAAGGTGATGGCCGGGCTCTTTAGTACTGTGCTAGCGACTAGAGTACAGACTCAACCGCTTTCACAACATTTTCAACCGTGAAGCCGAACTCCTTGAAGAGCTCTCCAGCTGGCGCAGACTCACCGAACCGGTCAAGACCGACAACCTTACCGTCGAACCCAGCGTACTTATACCAAGCGTCGGTAACGCCAGCTTCTACGACAACCCGCGCCTTGACAGACTTTGGAAGCACCGATTCGCGGTAAGCTTCAGTTTGGGCTTCGAAAACGTTGGTTGATGGCATAGAGACCACACGAACCTTCTTACCGCTTGCGGCAAGCGCTTCTTGGGCCTTAACCGCCAACTCAACCTCTGAACCGGTTGCAATCAGGATCGCATCTGGTGTGCCCGTACAATCCCTCAGGACGTACCCACCCTTAGCTACACCCTTGAGCTGTTCCGCATTTCTTGATACATGCATCAAATTTTGACGCGAGAAGATCAAGGTTGAAGGACCATCCTTACGCTCAATAGCGGACTTCCAAGCAATCGCGGATTCAACAGCATCGGAAGGTCTCCAGACGTGCATGTTAGGAATCATACGTAGCGTAGCCGTTTGTTCTACTGGCTGATGGGTAGGACCGTCTTCACCCAAACCAATAGAATCATGCGTAAACACAAAGATGGAGGACGCCTTCATGAGTGCCGCCATACGAAGCGCATTTCTCGCATATTCAGAGAACATCAAGAATGTTGCACCGTAGGGCTTGAAGCCTCCATGAACAGCGATACCGTTCATGATTGCTGACATCCCGAATTCGCGTACACCGTAGTAGACATAGTTTCCATCATGACCCGGAGCATTTACGTCCTTGCAACCAGACCAGAGGGTTAGATTTGAGCCGGCAAGATCTGCAGAACCGCCCATCAATTCAGGAAGAAGGGGTCCAAACCCATTCAGCGTGTTCTGAGATGCCTTGCGGCTAGCAATCGTCTCACCCTTCTCATCAACTTTGGCCACGAATTCGGAAGACTTGGCTTCCCAATCACGTGGCAGTTCTCCGGCCATACGGCGCTCAAACTCAGCTGCAAGCTCTGGATGTTCGCTGCGGTAATTCTCGAAGCGATTGTTCCAATCACCTTCAACCTTCGCCCCTATTTCCTTGGCATCCCAACCCTCATAAACGTTTGCAGGGATTTCGAAGGGAGCATGCTTCCAGCCCAAAGCTTCGCGGGTCAATGCAATTTCGTCATTACCAAGCGCTGCACCGTGACATTCTTCCTTACCCTGCTTATTGGGTGAGCCAAAACCGATGATCGTCTGACAGCAGATGATAGATGGCTTGTCGGTGACGGCGCGGGCTTCTTCAATAGCCTTCTTCACAGCCTCAGCATCGTGACCATCTACCTTACTGATGACGTGCCATCCATAAGCCTCAAAACGCTTAGGCGTGTTATCCAAGAACCAGCCAGGAGTGTCCCCGTGTCCTCTGACTTCGCCATCAATAGAGATGTTGTTGTCATCGTAAAACGCAATCAACTTGCCTAACTTCATGGAGCCCGCTAAAGAGCATGCTTCATGGGAAATACCTTCCATCAAACAGCCATCACCCATGAATACATAGGTGTAGTGATCAACAATCTTGTGTCCTGGCTTGTTGAACTGACCGGCAAGTGTGCGCTCGGCTATGGCCATACCAACAGCATTGGTAATACCCTGACCCAACGGACCTGTGGTCGTTTCTACGCCTGGCGCATAACCGTATTCAGGGTGTCCAGGGGTCTTTGAATGTAACTGACGGAAACGCTTCAGCTCTTCAATCGAGAGATCGTAGCCAGTGAGATGGAGCAGTGAGTAGATGAGCATTGATCCATGCCCATTAGACAGAACGAACCGGTCACGGTCAGGCCAATTGGGATTTACCGGGTTGTGTCGCATGTAATCGTTCCACAAAACCTCGGCAATGTCGGCCATTCCCATAGGCGCTCCCGGATGTCCGGAATTCGCCTTCTGTACGGCGTCCATGCTCAGTGCGCGGATGGCATTTGCAAGTTCTCGGCGCGAGGGCATGATGATCTCCTTAAGATTGTTGATGAATACTGAACTTACTATTATCTAACACAGTCACCTCATTTGTCACGAACCCGCAACCAATCCCTGAATCTCAGGAGTTTTAGAAGATGGCGATCTAGGGAGGACTGTTTTTTAGGCCGCACAATTTAATCTTTTAGCGACATAAGAAGAAGTCATTTTTTCTTACTGCTATCATAAGATTTCTTTTATGACTGGTATCTCAGCATATGAATATCACTCTTAGACAGCTCAAAGTATTTGAACGAGTGGCCCGAAGACTCAGCTTTACAAGGGCAGCAGAGGAGTTATTTCTCACACAGCCAGCCGTCTCCATGCAGATTAAACAGCTCGAGGAAGTCATTGGTCTGCCACTCTTTGAAAGGTTGGGGAAAAAAATCTATCTCACCCGTGCAGGCGAAGAGCTTTATCAACTCAGCCGGACAGTGGCCCAACAAATTGACGATGCTGAGCAGCTCATTGAGGAGCTCAAGGGATCGGAGACCGGCCGTCTCAATGTTTCCGTTGCCAATACTGTGCATTATTTTGCTATACGCCTGTTGGCGGAATTTTGCCGCAGACATCCAAAAGTTAAAGTCAGCTTCAAAGTCACTAACCGTAAAGGACTCCTACAAAACCTTGAGGACAACGAGGCTGACCTTCTTTTAATGGGCCAACCCCCAGACAGCCCTGATCTCCGCGCTGAAGCGTTTCTGCTGAATCCAGTTGTCATCATCGCGCCTGCCGGCCATCCCTTGGCACAGGAAAAAGACATACCGCTAAAATCTTTGGCGGAAGAAAGCTTCATCATGAGAGAAATGGGTTCTGGCACACGAAATTCTGTAGAAAAATTTCTTGCAGAGCGTGGTGTTGTTCTGAAAGTGAACATGGAAATGAACACTAACGGAGCAATCAAACAGGGCGTTGAAGAGGGGCTAGGCCTCGGAATCGTCTCAATTCATACTTTGGAGAGAGAACTGGAGAGCGGTCGACTGGTTACGCTCGATGTCGAATCTTTTCCGATCCTCAGGCAGTGGTTTATCGTCAATCGGTCCGGAAAGAGACTTTCGGCCGTCGCCACCCAATTTCGAGATTTTGTAAAAACCGAAGCTTCCTTATTTGTTCGCAACGACATCATTGAGGCCGCAATCGGAAGAAGTCTCGGCGATATAAGCCTTTAACGTTCAGCCTGTAGACGCAGGTTGTCTATCAGCCTGACTCCGGAAATCCTTGCCGCGACTAGGATCACCAAATCCTTTTCACCCGGACAAGGAGTCGCCAGATCGCCGGACCTCCTTATCGAGAAATAATCAACGGAGAAACCTTGGGATTGGAGGATGCCAACGTGATTAGACTCGATAGCTGAAAAGCTCTCATGGCCGGATTTGAGTGCCTCAGCGGCAAGGCTTAGCGACGCGTAAATCAAAGCGGCCTGCTTCCTTTTGGATTCATCCAAATATCCATTCCTTGAACTCATCGCCAGCCCATCTAATTCCCGATGGGTCGGGACTGACAATATCTCGATTGGATAATCGAGTTCCCGCACTAATTTACGAATCAGTAACAGCTGCTGGTAATCTTTTTCCCCGAAAATTGCCACATCGGGCATCACTTGATTGAAGAGCTTAGCAACTACCGTTGCAACACCAGAAAAATGGCCAGGCCTCCATGCACCACAGAGGTCCTTGGCGATGCTTGGCACGTCAATTAACACCTCATGCCCTTGTCCAGCCGGATACATTTCTTGAGATGTAGGATGATAAAGAGCGTGCACCCCAGCATTTTGGAGCCTCTCATAATCCTGACTTAAGGTCCTCGGGTAGGCCTCAAGATCTTCACCAGGGCCGAACTGCAACGGATTCACAAAAATGCTGACCATGACTCTGTCAGCCTCTTTCTTGGCCCGCTCAACCAATTTCATATGGCCGTCATGAAGATTGCCCATAGTCGGAACTAAGGCAACACGATGCCCCTCGGCCTTCCACTTTGCTCGAGTTTCCCTGACTGGATCGATACTACTAAGGTTAATCATGCAATCTTAATTATGGCCATTGGATTCAGCTGGAAAATTCCCAGTCCGAACTGCAGCCACGTAATCACGCAGCGCACCCTCAATCCCCTGTGGCTGCCCCTTAAGAAAATCTTTGCAGAACTTTGGCATATGATCGGAAAGGCCCAACATGTCATAACTGACAAGAATTTGGCCATCACATCCAGGACCCGCTCCGATGCCTATCGTCGGAATCCGTACACTCGAGGTGATTTTTTCAGCAAGTAATGAGGGTATACATTCAAGAAAGAGAACTGAAGCACCCGCCTGCTCCAACATCTTGGCATCATCCACAAGCCTCTGAGCAGCAGAAGGGTCCTTGCCTTGCATCCAAAAACCTCCCAATCTATGAACCGATTGCGGAAGGAGCCCAAGGTGCGCACACACTGGAATATTTTCTCTACTCAAGGCCTCAACCACTTCCTTACGTTCCCGACCTCCTTCAAGCTTGATGAGACAGGCATCACTCGCTCTAACTATTTTTCCAGCCGCATCAAGCGCCTGATGAACGTTTGTGTAGCTTAGGAAAGGGAGATCAACGGCGAGCGCCGCCCGATTGAGCCCCCGTGAAACGAGCGTAGCGTGATAAAGCACCTCTTCCAACGTAACCGAGAGCGTGTTGCGTCGCCCTTGCACAACCATACCAAGAGAGTCCCCCACCAGAACAAGGTCGACCCCAGCACGATCCATAAGCGTTGCGAAGGCCGCATCGTAGGCCGTCAATGCAACGATCCTAGACCCAGACCCTTTCATGCCAATGAGATCCGGAACCGTCAGCCTAAGGGCTTGCTCAGACACTCGAAATTACCTCCAAACCGTTTCTTGGGCACCGTGACACCAGTTCATCAAGTCTCCCTAGGGCGGGTATGAGAAGATCAGGGGCTATCTCATAGAGGGGATACAAAACAAACTCTCGATCCTTAATGCCGTAGTGTGGCACGATCAAGTCCGGCATGTTGATTTGCTGATCCCCATAAAGCAGCAGATCGAGATCGATTCTGCGAGGCCCCCATCTCTCACCCGACCGAACTCGTCCAAGTTCACTTTCAACTGACTGCAAAACATTTAATAGTTGGGCAGCATCCAGGTCAGTTTCAACTGCCATTACAGCGTTTAAATAAAAGGGCTGATCCGGTGGTCCCATGGGGGCACTCTGATACAGACTCGAAAAGGCAAGCTCAATGATCGATTCGCAAGCTGCTATTTGCGCTCTTGCCATTAAGATCTGAGCTTTTGGATCATCAAGATTCGCTCCAAGCCCGATGTAGCTTAAAACCCGTTTCTTAATCTTCGCCACCTCTTCCCTTTCCCCTGCCGCCACTTCTTCTGCGGCGGGTTCGCACTCGCCCTGAGTTTCTGCGCCCACCATTCACCATGACTTTCTGTTCTGCCTCACTGGCATCCTGAAATCTTGTCCACCAATCCGCCAATTCCGGATCAGCTTCACCCGTCGATGCTCGCAACATCAGGAAGTCATAAGCAGCGCGGAATCTGGGATGCGAGAGCAGCCGAAACGGACGCCCTCCCTGTATGACATCGAATCGAGACTGAAGCGCCCAAACTTCCTTGACAGGTAAAACGATGGTTTTGGGCATTGCCACTCTGGCATTTTGTCTTGAGATCACCTCTCCGGCTGCAACCTGAAATGCCATCTGAAGATTTTCGCCTTTGCTGAGAAGGGAAGCCATACGCAATCTGACTGGCTCCCATAACAACGCCGCAAAAAGAAAATAAGGGGTCACCGGTCTTCCATCCGCAATGCGGTTGTCAGTATTTTCTAATGCTTTGGCAAGGAAAGTCAGAGGGAAGCCTTCGGGCTCAAGATCTAGGCACTGTTCCGTCTGCGGAAACAAAACTGCAAAAAGTCCAAAATGCCTGAGCTGCTCATAGGTCTGAACCGCATAGCCTGAAAAAAACAACTTCAAAACTTCATCAAATAACCTAGCCGGGGGAATTTCGTGAAGAAGTTTGGCCTGAGCCGGAATTGAGCGCCTACAACTCTCATCGATTGAAAACCCAAGCTTTACCGAAAAACGAACCGCCCTTAACATCCTGACTGGGTCTTCCCGATAACGCTGCTCAGGATCCCCTATCAAACGGAGCACACCTTTCTCATGATCGGCCATTCCACCTGCATAATCGACGACGCTGAAGTCGCTGATGTTGTAGTAGAGGGCGTTTACCGTGAAGTCTCGACGGAATGCATCTTCCTCGATAGTCCCATATACGTTGTCACGCAGTATTCTTCCGTTTTCTAGGACCCGATCCGGACTTTTGTGCCCAGACGCCAAGGCTCTGAAAGTGGCTACTTCAATCACTTCACTTCCGAAATGAATGTGTGCCAGCCTGAAACGACGACCTACAAGCCGACAGTTCTTGAAGACAGCCCGAATTTCCTCTGGGTGCGCGTCTGTCACCACATCAAAATCCTTAGGCTCAAGTCCAAGCAACAGGTCTCTTACACATCCACCGACAAGATATGCCTCATATCCAGCTTTTTTCAGACGATAAAGTACCTTGAGTGCATTCTCACTAACTTGCGATCTTGAGATACAGTGATCGGATCTAGGGATAACCCGAGCCCGATTATTGGCCTTTTTTTCTTCAGGCCTAACATTCGGCTTAACAGGTTTTTTATGACCAAAAACTGATTGGAAAAGTTTGCGTATAGACAGAGTCGTTTCATCAGGCGGATTAGCAAGCGTCGGATATTAACCCACCCCACCCCACTCACTCAATCAATACCGCATCATCCTCGCCACGGAATCGCTCAGGATAAAAATTGTTTAGGCAGAACAAAAAGGGCTATGATGGGCGTTTGATTAAGCTTTAGGAACTTCGATGAGCGTAGCCGTTAATAAGGTAGTCACGATTCACTACACACTTACCAACGATGAAGGAAAGGTTCTAGACAGCTCAGAGGGACACGAGCCATTAGCCTATATTCACGGCGGCGGAAATATCATTCCTGGACTTGAGAAAGCCCTGACAGGTAGGGCTGTAGGCGATCAGTTCAACGTGTCAATTCCACCAGAGGAAGGCTACGGCAAACGGGATGAGGATCTGGTTCAGACTGTTCCAAAGAACGCATTCCAAGGTGTAGACGAAATACTCCCCGGCATGCAATTCCAAGCTCAAACTCCGGAAGGCATTCAACTCGTGACCGTTATTAAGGTTGAAGGAGATGAGGTGACACTGGATGGAAATCACCCCATGGCAGATCTCACTCTAAATTTCTCAGTCGAAATCACCTCTATCAGAGACGCGAGTCAAGAAGAACTAGACCATGGACACGTCCATGGTCCGGGTGGCCATCACCACTGACCTCATCTCTGCCCTATCAAGAGCAAAGTCGGCCCCACATGTCATGATCGTCGGTTTCCTCAATAACCACATCTGTTAACTGGCCGACTTTGAGACCAGTAGCACCGTCAATAAACACCTGACCGTCTACTTCTGGAGCATCGGCACGGGATCTTGCGACGGCACCCTGCTCTACGACCTCATCAATAATCACCTGCTGGCGAGTACCCACTTTCCTGACAAGCTTCCGGGCGCTTATTTCCGACTGTAACTCCATCACTCTTTCCAACCTTTCTTGCTTTACCGATTCCGGCACTGCTTCAGGAAAAAGATTGGCTTGAGCGCCTTCAACGGGTGAATAGGCAAAGCACCCGAGGCGATCAATCTGGGCCTCACGGAGGAACGCCAACAACTCCTCAAACTCGCCCTCAGTTTCCCCAGGAAAGCCGACGATAAAGGTGCTGCGAATCGTCAGATCAGGACAAATTGCGCGCCAGCCGGCTATCCTCCTTAGCACATTTTCAGAGTTCGCCGGACGCTGCATCGACTTAAGAATACGTGTACTCGCATGCTGAAACGGAATATCCAGATAGGGAAGAATCTTACCTTCAGCCATGAGAGGAATGACATCGTCGACATGAGGATAGGGATAAACATAATGCAGTCGAACCCAAACACCCAACTCACCTAGACTCCTTGCCAAATCAATGAACTGCGTCTTAAGCGGACGACCACCCCAAAAATCAGTCTTATACTTGCGATCGACTCCGTAGGCGCTCGTATCTTGAGAGACGACCAGTAATTCTTTTACGCCGGCCTCTGCAAGCCGCTCCGCCTCTGCCATCACCTCAGAAATAGGCCGACTAATCAAATCCCCTCTCAAGGATGGAATAATGCAGAAAGTACACCGATGATTACACCCTTCAGAAATCTTAAGATAAGCATAATGCCGTGGGGTTAACTTGATACCCTCCGGAGGGACCAGATCAAGGAAGGGGTCATGTAGCGGAGGCAACACCTCATGCACGGCAGACATGACCTCCTCGTAAGCATGAGCTCCCGTAACCTTGAGCACTTGAGGATGCTTAGCCCGAATTTCATCCTCTCGCGCCCCGAGGCAGCCCGTCACGATAACTCTGCCGTTTTCTTCAATCGCCTCACCGATTGCATCCAGTGACTCCTTCACGGCATCATCGATAAACCCACAGGTATTCACGACAACCAGATCCGCACCCTGATAGGATGACACTAGATCGTATCCCTCTGATCTTAGGCGAGTCATGATTCGCTCACTATCGACCAAGGCCTTGGGGCAACCTAAACTCACGAATCCAATTTTGGCAGAAGCACTCATAGATAAATCAACTCTCCACTAGGAATTTTGGGCAACAAATATGGCCCTTTTAGGCGCGGGATAGCCCTCAAGCGTTTTTTCTTGATCTAGAGGGTCCAGAAAGTCCTGGAGCGACTGAAACTGCATCCAAGATGTCGCTCTTTGCTCTTTTTTCGTGGTTTTACTGACGCTAACCAACTCGACCTCACAAAAACCGCAACGCTTCAACCAGATCTCAAGCTGCCGACAAGAGGGGATAAACCATACGTTTCTCATCTGGGCATATCGATCTCTTGGCACCAAGAGATCACCCTGCTCGATCACCAGAGTTTCAAGAACAAGCTGCCCTCCTGGTTTCAAACAAGCCTTCAAATCAACCAGATGATCAATTGGAGATTTTCTGTGATATAGAACACCCATTGAAAAAACCGTATCGAAGCTCAGAAGGTTCTTGGGAAACTCATCGAATCCCAAAGGCAGAATATGACAGGGGTGTAAACCAGCAAAATGTTTAACCGCCAAGAACTGGGCAAAGCTAAGAACCATAGGATCAACACCGACAACTCGCTGCGCCCCCTCCCCAAGCATACGCCAGAGGTGATAGCCGTTGCCACACCCCACATCCAAAATAGTGCGCCCCCGCAATGGCATGATTGCGTTTTTAAGCCTTTCCCATTTTAAGTCAGACCGCCACTCTGTATCGATGTGGACATCTGAAATACAGTAGGGTCCTTTTCTCCATGGGTGAAATGCTCTCAATTTCTGCTCAAGCTCCCAATTAGATGCGGTATCAAGATGACCTTTAATTTCAACAACCGCTTGATCCAAGTTGACCTGTGTTGCAGAGAACTCTGGAAGTGACTCAAGAAGTGAAACCCATCGAGGCCAATCCCCATGTCCACCTGGAGCCTCAAAATCAGACCACTGCTCCAACCAACTAGAGAGTAGAGTCCCCTCATAGGTTTCAGCCACTTCAAGCAACTCCGTTTTCCAGAGACTTTGTTCGCTCCTATCTGTCATTTGTCTTAGATTTGAAAGAAGGATTGACTAAAAAGGCCTGAGCCGAAAAACCACACTCTCTGTGGTAGTATGTCGGCCCGCCCAGACCCGATAAAGTTCTGCCCGTTATTGATCGGCACCATCGGAAAGAGAAAAACATGAGTAACCCAGATATTTTAAGCGTCAAGTCATACCTGATGGACCTGCAGGATCGAATCTGCTCGGGTCTTGAGCAAGCTGAAAAAAGTAGCCGTTTTGTTGAAGATGCATGGTCATATGAAACAGGCAACGGAGGGGGAAGAACGCGTGTACTTTCACAAGGAAGCACTTTCGAACAAGGAGGGGTGAATTTTTCACACGTCTCAGGAAAAACGCTACCCGCATCCGCTACGGCACACCGGAGCGATCTCGCCGGTCGAAGCTTCCAAGCCATGGGTGTTTCACTTGTAATCCACCCTAAAAACCCTTTCGTCCCTACATCGCACGCCAATGTAAGACTCTTTGTTGCTGAAAAGGAAAACGAAGCCCCCGTATGGTGGTTTGGCGGTGGTTTTGACTTAACACCCTATTACCCTTTCGCCGAGGACGTCATTTTCTGGCACGAAACAGCTCGAAAAGCTTGCCAACCGTATGGAGAGGACATCTATCCTCGCTACAAAAAATGGTGCGACGAATATTTTTACCTCAAACATAGACAAGAAACGAGAGGGGTTGGCGGCCTGTTTTTTGATGACCTAAGCGAAGGTGGATTTGAGCGGTGTTTTAGTTTTCTCAAGAGCGTGGGGGACGCTTACATCGAGGCTTACTTGCCGATTGTACTGAAGCGAAAAGACACCCCATTCAACGATTCTCATCGAGAATTTCAGTTATATCGTCGCGGTCGCTATGTTGAGTTCAATCTCGTATACGACCGAGGAACGCTGTTTGGGCTTCAATCTGGAGGCCGAACGGAATCCATTTTGATGTCGCTGCCACCCGTTGCCAACTGGAAATACAACTGGAAGCCGGCCCCCGGTTCTCCAGAGGCCGACCTATATGAAAACTATCTCAAGCCTAGAGATTGGCTCTAGGGATGACAGTTAAGTAAGACGGCCTAGGTTACTGCCCCTCTGCCGGAGGTGGATTCAGGGCAGTAACATTACGGTCAGCTAGCTTTTTAATGAGTGCATCTAGGGAGCCCTGCTCAATATCATCATTAAAACTGCTTCTGTAGTTCTGCAATAGGCTGACGCCTTCAATCAGAATGTCATAAACTCGCCAGTCGTCACCGTCCTTAACCATGCGGTAGTTGACCGCTACAGGATGCCCACCAGACTGTAGAATCAGCGTCTTGACCACGATCTTCTTGTCATCATCACCTGGCTCCAAGGGAAGGTACTCAATCTTCCAATCTGAATACTCAGTAAACGCCGTGGTGTATGTACGAACAAGAAGCATTCTAAATTCCTTTTTAAACTGCTCCTTTTGCGCCTGAGTTGCACCCTTCCAATTTTTGCCGAGGACCAAGGCAGAAACGCGATCAAAATCGACATGTGAGGAAATAACGCGATCCACAAACTGCGTCGCCTTTTTGAAGTCCGTCTTATATTCAGGCTTTTGCAGCGTAGACTGGAGTTGATTAGAGGTGCTTTCAATTACCTGCTGGGGCGGCGCCAACGCTTCACCCGCAAACCCATTCGCCGAAAGTACGGTAGCAAGTGCAAAAAAAGCACCCAACCATATTGAGACAGCGGGGATTAATTTAATTGTTTTCATACTGGGGTTTATCTCAATTGATGTTCAGAAAACTTCCGTGCGCTTATCATAACCTGACAAGCTTTAATACACTACCGCGCATTCCTCAAGATAGAGAAACCATGTCTCATCACAGAACCAACGAGTATCCATACACCCGACCTCGCCGCCTTCGACAGAAAGATTTTTCGCGCCGTCTTGTGCGTGAAACCTACTTAGCGGCCAGCGACCTCATTCAACCCCTTTTTGTCATTGAAGGAAAAAATCAGCGTGAGGCTGTTTCATCGATGCCAGGGGTATACAGAATGAGTATCGACCTGCTCATAAATGAATGCCGGGATATTTATCATCTTGGGATTCCCGCTGTAGCTCTTTTCCCGGTTCCAGACGCATCGAAAAAGTCCTTAGACGCCAAGGAATCTTTTAACCCAGATGGACTTATTCAGAACGCTATACGGCTCATAAAACAGGCAGTGCCCGAGCTTGGTGTTATTTCGGATGTCGCTCTAGACCCCTACACTTCTCACGGTCAAGATGGTCTGATAGATGATCAAGGCTATGTTACGAACGATGCAACGGTTGAGGTGCTGGTTAAACAGGCACTCTCTCATGCAGAGGCAGGCGTTGATATCGTTGCTCCATCGGACATGATGGATGGCCGCGTGAGGGCGATAAGGGAGGCGTTAGAAAATGGTGGGCACCATAACGCGAAGATTCTTGCCTATTCAGCGAAATACGCATCCGCGTTTTACGGCCCTTTTAGAGACGCGGTAGGCTCCTCAACCGCACTTGGGGCCGGCGATAAGTATAGCTACCAGATGGACCCTGCAAATACAAATGAAGCCCTACTCGAAGTCGAATTAGATCTGAACGAGGGCGCTGATATGGTGATGATCAAACCGGGATTGCCCTATCTCGACATTGTCAGAAGGGTCAAGGAGGCTTTTGGGGCCCCCACACTGGTTTATCAGGTCAGCGGCGAATATGCCATGCTGAAGGCAGCGTCCCAGAATGGTTGGCTTGATGAGAAAAAAGTGGTCCTTGAAAGTTTGGTCGCCTTCAAGCGAGCAGGTGCCGATGCCATCCTGACCTATTACGCAAAGGATGCGGCTGGCTGGTTGAGCCACTTGAACACCAAACCCTGACACAGTTGAGAGCCATAGAATGTCGAACCTCGACCATTATGCTGTTTTCGGCGACCCCATCGGGCACTCCCTGTCACCCAAAATTCATCGTCTATTCGCCGAACAAACCCATCAAGAAATGGAGTACCGCGCCATAAGAGCTCCTGCTGATCAATTCAGGAGCATTCTGGCTCAATTCCGAGAAACGGGAGGAAGAGGTGCAAATTGCACCCTCCCCTTAAAGGAACTCGCGTTCACTCTGGCCGATAGTGTCACCCAAAGAGCACAAGATTGTGGGGCAGTAAATACGCTGACTGTTGAGGCTAGCGGTGCTCTTGTTGGTGATAACACCGATGGGATCGGTTTCATCCGAGATCTCAAAATAAACCTGGGCCTCGATTTAACTTCCAGGCGAGTACTCATTCTGGGTGCTGGCGGGGCGGCCAGAGGCATTCTGGGCCCACTGATTGAGGAAAAGCCTGAATCTCTGACAGTCGCAAATCGAACTGTCGCCAAAGCACTCCACCTGGCACAGGCTTTTTCCGGAATCGATAAGATTATAGGTTGCGGATACGAATCTTTAGGTGATCAATCTTTTGACTTGATCATTAATGCAACCTCCACAAGCCTGTCTGGCGGCCTACCCAATCTGGGCACTAACCTTCTATCCCAGAAGGGTTTCTGTTACGACCTTGCTTACAGAATGGGTGGACCCACTCCATTTGTAACCTGGGGGATTGAGCAAGGCGCTTTATCATCCCATGATGGCCTCGGCATGCTGGTGGAACAAGCCGCTGAGGCCTTCTATATCTGGCGAAAAGTTAGGCCAGACACTAAATCAGTCATCTTGCAGCTCAAAAGAGAGCAAGCCAACTAAGTCCCCAAATACCGATCTTTAAGTCGGATATACCCATCGCGAGAATATTCTAGATATTTGAGTTCTTCCTCCGTCAGACGACGTGACTGCCTTGCGGGGCTACCGACATAGAGATATCCCGAAGCGAGCCGCTTTCCAGGCGGAACAAGAGCCCCAGCTCCGATCATCACTCTATCTTCAATGACAGCCCCATCCATGACGATAGCCCCCATACCAATGAGACATAAATCGCCAACGGTACATCCATGCAGCACAACTTTGTGTCCTACGGTGACGCCGGACCCAATTCTTAATGGAAAACCCTCTGGATGGTCCTGATTTCGGTGCGTGACATGGAGGACAGATCCATCTTGAATATTTGTGCCATCGCCAACTCGAATCGAGTTGACATCTCCTCTGATAACGCACATCGGCCAGACTGAGACGTCCCTACCCAGAACCACATCGCCGATAATGAGAGAGGTTTCATCAACCATGACCCCAGATCCAACCTGAGGCACCTTTCCTTCAAACTCCCTAAGACTCATCCTTTAACCGTCCGTTCTAGCTGCTTTCTCAGCCAGTCCAGAAAGGCCGAAACGGCGCTCGAGCTCAGCCAAGACATGCTCCGGACCTAATTCCTCGTAAGCTAGCAAAACCAAGCTGTGAAACCAGAGATCCGCCACCTCATAGATGATTTTCTGCTTATCACCATCCTTGGCCGCCATCACTGTTTCCGTCGCTTCTTCCCCAATTTTCTTCAAAATAGCATCCAAGCCTTTTGAGTAAAGCTTTGAAACATATGAAACATCAGGCGGTTGACCTTTGCGATCAACTAGAACCTTTGAAAGTTCGTTAAGGACATCCACAAGGTTGACTCCTAATTTAAGAATTAAGCTTTATGGGGAACCCCTCCCCTGTAAATTGATTCGGGAGACTTTAGAACTGTTTCCTCTTCGACCCATTGGCCCTTATCCAATCGATAAAAGAAGCAATTGTGTCGCCCCGTATGACAGGCGATGCCGCCCTGCTGGACCACCTTTGCAAGGAGAACGTCACCATCACAATCCATTCTGATCTCCCTTAAGGTTTGGATATGCCCAGACTCCTCACCTTTTCTCCAAATCTTCTGGCGAGAGCGAGACCAGTAGATGAGTCGGCCTTCCTCCAAGGTCAGCCTCAGTGATTCACGATTCATCCAAGCCATCATCAGGACCTGATGAGTCGACTCTTCCTGCGCTATGACGGGAACTAGACCATCAGAGTCCCAGTGAACCTGATCCAACCAGTCCTCACTCACAACCGCACCTCAATACCTGCCGCACGCATAAATTCCTTGGCTTCTCTAATCGTATATTCAGCGTAATGGAAGATGCTGGCTGCAAGAACAGCATCCGCCCTACCCTGAACGATGCCATCAACTAAATGTTGCAAAGTCCCTACACCGCCAGAGGCGATAACTGGGACTGGAACAGCCTCAGAGAGTGCAGAAGTCAGCTTGAGGTCAAACCCTTGTTTGGTTCCATCTCTATCCATACTCGTCAAAAGGATTTCCCCCGCGCCGTAACTCACCATTTTTTTCGCCCACTCGATGGCATCGATACCTGTCGGCTTCCTTCCGCCATGAGTAAAAATCTCCCATCTTCCCTCGGCTACTTTTTTGGCATCAATGGCAACCACAATACACTGGGACCCAAAACGATCTGCGGCTTCTGCAACAAATTCCGGCCTTGAAACCGCGGCGCTGTTTATACTGACCTTATCTGCGCCAGCATTAAGCATCGTTCTTATATCTTCTAACTGACGTATGCCGCCACCCACGGTGAGTGGTATGAATATCTCGCCCGCAACTTGCTCAACCACATGAACCATCGTCTCCCGGCCATCGGAACTTGCGGTGATATCCAGAAAGGTCAGTTCATCCGCACCCTCAAGGTCATAACGCCGCGCCACTTCAACCGGATCACCAGCGTCTTTGATTTCTAGAAACTTTACCCCTTTGACGACACGCCCCTGATCAACATCAAGGCAGGGAATAATTCGTTTCGCAAGCATGCTTAGTATTGCTCCGCAACGAGTCGAGCTTCTGCAAAGTTAATTGAGCCCTCATAGATGGCTCTCCCCGTTATCGCACCACAAACACCGGTATCCACGACGGCACCAAGGGCATGTATGTCCTCCATGGTATGAATACCACCCGAGGCAATGACCGGAATTCGAATCGAACTTGCAAGACGCGCGGTTGCCTCAACATTAACGCCCTGCATCATGCCGTCTCTACTAATATCAGTGTAAATAATGGCCTCTACGCCTTCATCTTCAAATTTCTTAGCAAGATCAATCACATCGTGATTGGAAAGCTTAGACCAACCGTCAATTGCAACTTTCCCATTTTTTGCATCCAGACCCACAATGATGTGGTTAGGAAACTCAGCCGCAACCTCACGAACAAAATGGGGGGCACTCACCGCCTTGGTGCCGATGATGACGTAATCTACGCCCGCATCCAGATAGGCCTGAATCGTCTCTTCCTCTCGAATCCCGCCTCCCACTTGAATATCGACATCCGGAAAGGCTTTGCAGATATCCCTGATGACGCCCGCATTCTTGGGTACCCCAGCAAAGGCCCCGTCTAAATCGACCAGGTGAATTCGCTGAGCCCCCTCCGAGACCCATCTCTCCGCAACGGCGACGGGATCTTCCGAAAAAACGGTGTCATCTTCCATTCGCCCTTGCCTAAGACGCACGCATTTGCCTTCCTTCAGATCAATTGCAGGAATTAGAAGCATCGAGACATCCTCATATCTAGTGTTTCTGGATCACTCATCCAATTAAATAGTTCAGGTTACAACCCAAAATTTATCCAGGTTGCCACTGCATAAAGTTCCCGAGCAATTGGAGACCCATTTTTTGGCTTTTCTCGGGATGAAATTGAACCGCCACAATATTCTCGCTCGAAAGGGCACAGGCAAAAGCCTCTGGGTAATCCGTAGTGGCCGAAACAATGCCCTCATTGGTAGGACAGACATAATAGCTGTGAACAAAATAGAACCAACTCCCCATGGGGATATCAAGCCATATCGGGTGCTCCATTACTGGATTGACTCGATTCCATCCCATATGAGGGATTTTGAGGGGATTGCCTGTTTTGTCTCTTAAACTGGGTGCAAATCGAACGACATCTCCCGACAGGATACCCAAACAGGATGTGCCTGCGTTCTCCTCAGAACGATCGAGCAGAACCTGCATTCCGAGGCAAATCCCCAAAAGCGGTCTTGTTTTTGAAACCTTGGCAAGAACATCGGGGAGATCGCGCTCATTCAAGGCTCGCATGCAATCCCTCGCGGCACCCACACCTGGAAATATCACCCTGTCCGAAGAGAGAATGGTTTTTGGATCATCAGTCAAAAGGACTCGACTTAGCGGGGATGCCTTTTGAACAGCTTTGGCGATGGAGTGAAGATTCCCCATGCCGTAATCCACAATGGCTACCGAACTCATAACATCAACAACAACGAGGATAGTGTTAGCGGTGAATCAACCGCCAATATAATGCAAGGGAACGCACTCAAAGCGCTCCCTTGGTAGAAGGAATTTGTCCGTGCATTCGCTCATCTGTTTCAAGCGCAACTCTCAGCGCTCGCCCTAAAGCCTTAAATATAGATTCGCTAATGTGGTGCGCATTCACACCTTTCAAAGAATCAATGTGAAGGGTAATCTGCGCATGGTTCACGAAACCGCGAAAGAACTCTCCAAGCAGATCGACGTCGAACGTTCCAATCAACGCACGTGGATACTCCACGTGATAAAAAAGTCCCGGTCTCCCTGAAAAATCGACCACAACTCTGGACAAGGCTTCATCTAGCGGAACGTAAGCATGACCGTAACGCCGCAAACCCTTCTTGTCTTTAGTGAGCGCTGCGAATGCCTGACCCAAAGTTATGCCAACATCCTCAACCGTATGATGCGCATCAATCTCGAGATCACCTTTGGCATGAACCTCAAGATCCATCATCCCGTGCCTCGCAATTTGGTCTAGCATATGATCAAGAAAAGGGACGCCCGTATCTAAATTTGCACGTCCGGAACCATCCATGTTCAAACGAACACGAATTTGGGTTTCCAGCGTATTTCGCTCCACCTCGGTAATTCTTGGCATAGTCTCAGTCACTTTAGATACCCGCTTCCATGGGCACATCATATAACGTAAGCCCCGTTTTTGCTAAGTTTGCAGCAGGGCGGGCTAAATTGACCATAGCCATATCACCGCAAACATACACATTGAGAACCCATGAAAAGCTACAGAAAGGAACTTTGGTTCAAAACCCAGCAGCGACTCGAATTTATCAACATCACTCATGAAGTTCTGAATTGCTTGAAAGAGAGCGGGATTCAAGAAGGCCTCTTGCTCGTCAACGCGATGCATATCACGGCTTCTGTTTTCATCAACGATGACGAGTCCGGACTGCATCACGATTTCAAGCAATGGCTCGAAAAAACAGCACCCCACGAACCCTTGGATCACTACAGACACAACCTTACCGGCGAGGATAACGGAGATGCCCACCTCAAACGTCAAATTATGGGGCGCGAAGTGGTTGTGGCCATTACGGAGGGCAAACTGGACTTTGGTCCTTGGGAGCAAATCTTCTATGGAGAATTCGACGGAAGAAGAAATAAACGCGTACTGGTCAAAATCATCGGCACATAAGCTAAGAGATGCGCGCCATAATGACGGTTCTATTGCCGCCCCGCATCAAAGAGATTGATGCGATTTGGACGCATCAGCACTTCCCATCTAGGTCAGGAGCAGGCTAGCATTACGCCCCCGGCGTTTTCTATCTCTCATGTATCCAGATAAACTCCAGACACCTCTGACAAAAAGCATTCTCTCTCATACAGATGACCAATGAACTCACTTGGCACATTGGTGGCCTCCTTAACTTCATTCAGAGCACGTTCGTAGGTCTTCTGCGGGTACTTTCTGTGCCCATTGTCCTGATGCTGAGCCTTGCATCAGGTTATACAACCTACTATGGCCTGAGCTTCTTTATTACTGACTGGATTGCACTAATCGTGACTGTCGCGGTTCAGTCAATCGTTGTCATTTGCTCTCTAGAATTGGCCGGTATGCACTGGAGGGCGAATCCCGCCCGCTTTATTAGTGTAGTTCTATCCCTTTGTGTTGCCTTGGCAGTATCGATTTCCTTTTCCTATTTCAAGTTCTACGAGTTCTCACAGAAGGACACGGTTTCAAGCAAACGCGAAACCGAACTTAACCAAATGATTGGAAGATACATTGAACAGGCCGCGGAACTGAGAAGTCAGGTCATGGCAGGCCAGAAAGCCAAAGTCGAAAGCTTGAGTGATGAAACCAATCGGGCTTACATGGGAACGCATCCGGCGGTGAATCATCAGGAAGTTGGAAAAGGAAAGGTTTGGAGCTACTACAATGAGTTGCTTCAGGCTGAAACTGAAAAACTAAAAACGCTAGAGGCTCAATCTCAAAGTCTGAGCGAACATATCACCCAGACACGCAACGCGCTGACCAAAACCACATCTCAGCCTGCTGATCAGGGCACATACGATCAATTACTCGAAAGCTTTCTTGCGCTTCAATCAGAAGCCGATCAAATCGCAACAACCCACGGACTTACCCCTCTCAAATCACCAAGAGTTCCCTCTTACAGTGAGTTTACTCGGGGCCTGACACCATCCTTCGAAATGTGGGCGGATGTCTCTTGGTTCGCACTTGCCTGCGCAGCGATGGTAGATTTTTTTACACTTATCCTGTCCTACCGTTTGGAGATGACGGCTCCCGGACCCCTAACAGACCAGGAAAAAGATCTGGCTTTCGAGGGTTTAAGTCAGTTCAATGATTTTGTAATTAATTCAAACGATGAGCTCGAGTTTAGAATTGAACGAAGTGAACTGGAACGAGCAAGAAGAATCTCCGACTGGAAGCGAATGTTCGCCGTTGCATTGCTGCTCAATCGAGGGTACCTGAGAAAAATAAGCGACAAGACCGTAGAGTTTGCCCCCAACCTGTATCCCATTATTGCAAGAAGGCTCGCCAAGGATTTGGTCATTAACCCTGACCAAAATGCCTCAAATGAATCAGCACTGGCCCATGCGATGAGGGAGAAGTTCCATGGCTGATTTCGAAAACAATGATCAGGGCTGGATTGCCGGCTTCGAGGGTGATCGCCGAATAGTCGTATCAAAGGTAGGTCCCTATCTCAATGTATTTCAAAGACCAAGAAGCTTTAGCGAGCGTTTTTATCATCGCGTCTATTCGCTTCCGATCGAGCAATGGAACATCACCATCCCAACCCCTCAGATTAGCCCTCTTTGCTCGATCTCCTGTCAGCTAAAGCTAAATTTCCAAGCCACCCTGCAATTTGCAAAAGAACACATAGAGCATATTGATCGACTCAATGATTACATCAAAAGTCATTTTGAGGCCCTCATTCTTGATGCCACTAGAGATGAGCTCCGATCTCTAGAGTCTCCAGAATGGATAGATCAGGGAACTGACAGCCTCTCAAAATCAATAGAAAGTCTTGCGCAGGAAATTCTGGCCATACGCAATGTACAAAGTCGTTGTGATTGTGATCTCGTGATCCAATTCAATGAGTTCCAGGCTGGGCGCATGGATGCTGAGTTTCTTTCATCCGATCCTTTACGTAAGATAATCGCGCTTAAAGTTCTCAAAAAAAGAAGAGAATCCAGCGAAGAAATAGCTCGGCTGCGCCACGAACAGGAGCTATTAGATCACCGCATTAAATTGGAACAACAAGAGAAGGCACTTGAACTACTTAAAATTGAGACTGCCCTCATTCGGCAGCGTCAATCTGAAGAACTGGAGCAGGTAAAAGCCGGATTTGCTTTAGATGAAGCGAGAGAGCTCAACAGAATAGAAAGCGAGCTCAGAATGAAAAACAGCCAACTTGAGCATGAGGCAGAACTCAGGGAAATCGAGCTACAGGCAAAGCTTGAGGAAAAGGACCGCCATGAAAATGCTTACAAGGAAGTTCAACTCTTTCTGCAGAAGGAAATTGAGATCCTGGCAATGGAGCGTCAGCGGTTGAGCCTGGAGGAAGAAATCCACAAGACCAAGAAAGCCAGATCAAGAGGCTGGGTTTTTGGGGTAAAGCCCACCCTAACCAAGCAGAGCACCGAGAACTAATGGGGCCCTTGACACCCGTCAGATGGGCAACCCTAGGTGTATTTTTGTTTTTGGCTAAACCTAGCTTTCTTCCAGCTAATACTTGGTCTGAATCCACCAGCCCGACGTTAGGTCGGGCCGAGTCTATTGGTGAAACCAGTGCGGGATGTATCAAGGGCGCTAGCCCTCTTGCAACTGAGGGCGATGGCTACGAAGTCATGCATCTTGAGAGGAAACGCTATTTCGGCCATCCCCTACTCATTGAGGCCATTCAGGAGCTGGGTTCAGCCGTTTCAGGAAGACTAGGCCTGATGCATGTCGGTGATCTCGGAATGGCTAGAGGTGGACCCATGCCATTTGGACACAGGAGCCACCAAAATGGACTTGATGTCGACATTTGGTTTGATCTTTCCGCCCAATCGAGCGAAACCCCAAACTCATTGCGATCCAATATTCAAGCCCCCAGCTTTCTAATATCTGGAACCACCCAGTTGGATAGAGCGCTTTGGTCAGATGATCAGGCTGAGCTTTTGAAACGTGCGGCGGTACTGCCATCGGTCGACAGGATTTTCGTAAATGCCCGAATCAAGAAGGAACTCTGCAACACCATTTCTGGAGGTCGAGCATGGCTCCAAAAAATCCGCCCATGGTACTTCCATGACGATCACTTCCACATGAGACTTTCATGCCCAGAAAACAGCCCCAGCTGTGTAAGGCAGGCCCCCATTCCAGAGGGTGATGGCTGCGATGCAAGCTTGGATGAGTGGCTAATCAAAGCTCCGCTTAAGCCCAGTGCAAAACCACCACCGCCCCCAAACCCGGCCCTTCCCCCTGAATGTCGTGAAATTAAATCGGCCAACTAATCCGCTCCGACCCAAAGACGAACACGCTTAACTGATCATTCGGAATGAGAACCTACTTCAGCCGATTTAGGGATAAATAACCGCACAAGATGAACCCTCCGACTATCCGCTCTTAATACGGTAAATCGGAAAGCGCCG
>CAYFLM010000005.1:4420-43582 GCA_964343925.1 uncultured Methylococcus sp. | reverse complement strand
ATCACGCTTGGGTATTTGTCATGAACCAGTGGGATCGTGCCCACCCGTTGCAGCTTGAAGCCTTTGAAAAGATGCTCAAAGCGGCGCATTTCAAATCACCGGTCATTCTCAAAACGGACTGTCGCGAGAGTCATCTCAGGGCCAGTGATGAATTTGAAACCCTCAAGGCCATTCTTCTTGAGATTTCCAATCGTCACAACCTACAGCAACTTGAAATTCGAACCGAGGAAGCGCGATTCGAACATCTTGAGGCTACCGTTCAGAAACTTCTGGACCGTCTGGGGTCCGAAATCAATTATTTAGATCTTCAAAAATCCTGGGAGAACATCAGCCATCAAGCGGAAAAAGACCTGATGGCTGGACTCGAATGGCCTATGCGGGCCCTTGCGAGAAGATTTGTCGGCGCGGATGCCAACCCACTCAAAAAGGCTGGCGCAGCGCCTCAAGAAAGCTTAACCAGAGACCCCCTCAATAGGTCAGAGCCATTACCTCTATGGGATGACTGGGCAATGGGTCGACTGCAGGATGCTTTTGACCGCCTTATTGTAGAAGCCGGCCAAAGGGGCTTACCGATGCGTCCCCTGAAATCAGAGCTGGATGTTTTGGCCAATGACACCGGCCACAGAATCACCACCCAAGCACAGCTTGGCCTTCGCCTTGCGCTGGCAAGACCAGGCTCATTGCCTCAGCGATTAGGACTGAGAGCTGCGGGAACGCTATCGGTCTTGCTGCCCCTGGCAGCAATGGCATGGGTTGCCTTCCAGGTCACCAAAGGCTACTACGACAGCGCAACCCTACATCTTGATTACTTGGGCAGCGATTTTGCTATCCACAGCCTCTTGCTGATTACGGTGGCATGGCTACTACCCTTCTTTGCTTACACGCGACTTAAACCTTCGCTCGAAAAAACCGGTTACAAGGGCCTTGAACGGGCGATTCACCAGACCCTTTTAGCCGTCTTTAATGATGCCGATAATTTACTGAAAAAGAAGGACCAGGAGAGAGGGGAGATTAGAATGCAGGCCGAAAAATTCCTGAATCATTTGCCAGGTCAAGGCCGAGGAACAACAGAATCCCTAACGGGCATTCTCGAGCGGATTCTTCCGTCGGTGCCGCGTTAGGGCCGTTCGCTTTTAGCTCACCAATTCAAAGAAGGTCTTGTCGACGCCACAGTCAGGACAAAGCCAGTCATCGGGAATGTCTTCGTAGCGGGTTCCAGGCGCGAGACCTGAATCCGGATCCCCCTTTTCTTCATCATAAATCCACCCACACACGGCGCATTCATACTTTCTGTAGTCGCTCAACGTTTTATCCTCCAAGCGCTAATTGGTTTTAAAAGCCTATTCCAATGATTCCAAGAATCGATCGGCATCCAATGCGGCCATGCAACCCGATCCGGCCGAGGTGATGGCCTGACGGTAAATGGAATCCTGCACGTCACCCGCTGCAAAAACTCCGGGCACGCTGGTTGCGGTCGCGTTACCTTCAGACCCCCCTTTGACAGAGATATATCCATTCTTCATCTCTAACTGATTTTCAAAAATCTGAGTGTTGGGGCTATGCCCGATAGCAATGAATACGCCCTCGAGCGCCAGATCTTGGGTCGCACCCGATGCCACATCACGAATGCGAATGCCATTCACCCCCTGCGCATCACCCAGGACCTCATCCAAGGTCTGATTCCACTGGATTGTTACGTTACCGCTTCTGGACTTTTCAATGAGCTTATCTGCAAGAATCTTTTCTGAACGGAACCGATCCCTACGATGGACAACGGTCACATGCGAGGCAATGTTTGATAAATAAAGGGCTTCCTCAACAGCGGTGTTGCCACCCCCGATCACCGCGACATGTTTACCACGGTAGAAAAAACCGTCACAGGTTGCACACGCTGAAACGCCTCTGCCCTTGTAAGCCTCTTCAGAGGGGAGTCCCAGATATCGCGCGGAAGCTCCGGTCGCAATAATGAGCGCATCACAGGTATAAACCCCGGAATCGCCTTCCAAACGGAAAGGTCGCTTTTTGAGCTCGGTCGTATGGATGTGATCAAAAATGATTTCCGTTTCAAACCGCTCGGCGTGTTTCTTCATTCTTTCCATGAGTTCAGGACCCTGAACACCATCAGCATCTCCCGGCCAATTATCGACCTCGGTCGTCGTGGTCAGTTGCCCTCCCATTTCTATACCCGTGATCAATACTGGCTTGAGATTGGCCCTTGCAGCATAGACGGCTGCCGTATAGCCCGCAGGACCCGATCCCAGTATCAATAATTTTGCATGCTTGGTGACTGTCATGGTGTTGTTCTCAAATAAGTAGGTGCGGTCTCTTTTCCAGATCAAAAAGCTTTGACGCAATATCTCCGAGTCCGTTCAACGCCTGAATTTGAACGAAAAACATGACCCGAACGCTAGGGTCAGGCAAAATAGGAGACTTGAGCCTTTGGAATGGATGCTCATAACGAGTGGCTCACTATATTTTAAGTCTTTTCTTTAGCTTTCGAGTGACAAATTTGTCGGACATTCGCAGGAAACTGGGTCTTGATCGTGACTTGGGTGCAGTCATTATCCGAGGTCTCAGGGAGTCCGCCTTTCTCACCTATCTGGCTTTATCACTGGTCATTCTGGTTTCCTTACTGACTTTTGACCTTCAAGATCCTGGTTGGAGCCATGATAGCGGAAGGACGCAGGCACTGAACGCGGCAGGGTCAGTAGGCGCATGGCTTGCTGATTTCCTGCTCTCGACCTGTGGTGTGACTGCCTTTCTATTCCCCTTCATCCTTGCGGCATTTGGCTATGCCATTGTCCGACAAGCATCCATTGATGACGAAAGCCCTTTAGACCGCATGTTGCGTTGGTCAGGCTTCATAGCCGCTGTTGTGGCCACCACGGGAATCACTGAAAGATTCATGATCCGACCCAAAATTGACCTTCCGGAAGGTTATGGGGGTATTTTAGGTCAGGCCATATCGGAGAGTGCCGCCAGAGCCTTTGGAACAACCGGCATGACCATTGTCCTTGTCACGCTTCTTCTTGCAGGTATTTCACTTTTTACGGGGATCTCCTGGCTGAATGTGATTGATGCTGCGGGCGATTTTGCACTCAAAATCGGGCAGCGCCTGAGCGGCTTCCAAACCGGATTTTCCCTGAAACTACCCTCTCGGCTTTGGGGCAGCGCTGATGATTTGGATGATGAAGAATTAGAGCCAGAGTCTTTGATTCCAGAGGCACCGATTCGCCCAACACCTCGTCCAAGGCCGCTTCCGAGAGTCAAACCGGAGCCTGAAATCCATGCAGATAGCCCTCTTAATCTCCTGGACACCATTGGAGAATCTGAGTTTCAGCCACCTGAACCGTTGATCATCAAGCCTAAAAAATCAGCAGAATCCACGGAGTTCGGTAAGGTTCAACCGGGGCAACTGCCCCCTCTCGAGCTCTTGAGCAGCCGTACACCTCGCGTAAGGGCTTATACCAACTCACAGCTTGAGGAAATGTCCCGACAGCTTGAGGCCATACTTGACGATTTTGGCGTCGAAGTTCAGGTCATGGAAGTTCATCCAGGCCCCGTGATCACGCGCTTTGAAGTCCAGCCTGCTCCAGGCGTCAAGGTGAGTCGTATCAGCGGTCTTGCCAAAGATCTTGCTAGAACCTTATCGGTTAACAGTGTGCGGGTAGTCGAAATCATCCCAGGGAAAACGGTCATCGGTCTGGAAATCCCCAACGAAGAGCGAGAGATGGTCCTGCTTCATAGCGTCCTGTCCTCGAGTAATTATCAGGAAAGCAGCTCGCCGCTCACCATGGTTCTGGGCAAAGATATCGCTGGCAGCCCCGTTGTCGCCAATCTCGGCAGAATGCCTCACCTACTGGTAGCAGGGACCACCGGATCAGGAAAATCTGTTGCCGTGAATGTCATGATCCTCAGTATGTTATTTAAGGCAAAACCTGATGAAGTTCGGTTGATCATGATCGATCCAAAAATGCTCGAACTCTCAATCTATGAGGGGATTCCTCACCTTCTGACTCCCGTGGTCACAGACATGCGCGAGGCCGCCAACGCGCTGCGGTGGTGCGTGGCTGAAATGGAACGTCGATATAAACTGATGTCCTTGATGGGTGTCCGAAATCTCGCAGGCTTTAATCAAAAAATCAGTGATGCCATTGAGAATGGGGAACCCTTACGTGACCCTCTATGGGCTCCAGATCTCTTCTCTGAGCACGATGAGCCCCCTTTCCTAGAACCCCTACCCTTCATTGTCATCGTCATCGACGAGTTAGCCGACATGATGATGATTGTCGGCAAGAAAGTTGAAGAACTAATTGCCCGTCTCGCTCAGAAGGCCCGTGCGGCTGGGCTCCATTTGATTCTAGCCACGCAAAGACCTTCAGTTGATGTCATCACCGGCCTCATCAAGGCAAACGTTCCGACCCGTATCGGTTTTCAGGTCTCCTCAAAGATTGATTCCCGAACGATTCTGGACCAGGGGGGAGCGGAATCCCTGCTGGGCAATGGCGATATGCTCTACCTTCCTCCAGGGACGGGGCTGCCCATGCGCGCGCATGGTGCGTTCGTATCCGATGAAGAAGTTCACAGGGTAGTAGAGTTCCTGAAGCGCACAGGTCCACCCAACTACATCAGCGAAATCACTCGGTTCTCAGAAGAAGGCGGCAGTGGAGATTTTTCAGGCTATAAAGGAGGAGATTCTGGGGAGGAATCAGATCCGTTGTATGATGACGCGGTAAGGTTTGTGACGGAATCCCGTAAGGCGTCCATCTCCAGTGTTCAAAGGCGCCTTAAAGTTGGCTACAACCGCGCAGCTCGAATGATTGAAGACATGGAACGTGCAGGCATTGTTGGCCCGGCCGAAACCAATGGAAGCCGAGCCGTTCTGGCACCTCCCCCTCCCGAAGACTAATAACGACCCTAAGAGCCCTAACCGTTTATTCATGAAGCTTCAGCTGAAGACCCTATTAGCTACCGCGCTGCTCACTGTTGGCCTGAATGCCTGCACGCTCATTGAGCGTACCGCTGAACTCCCCTATGTTGCAGTAGCTACCGTTGCTCATGAATTCTCGGGTGGATCGGCCACCTATGACCCGGTCGAGCTTCAGGAAAATATTCTTCGTTACGCAGGGACCTTCATCAATGCCGTCATTGACGGGACTGAGAAACTCGAGAAAAACGGTCAACCCGTCTCTCGCGAATTCATGGTCCTAGCAAGACTCAGAATGGCAAGTGATGTCGTATCACTCGCCACAGGCTCGAATTCACTGAGCAATCTCATTAGCCTCATGATTTACACCCGATCCATCCGGATATCTTTGGATGAGTTCTGGGGCCCTAAGGAATTCGGCGACTCTGTTCGCCCCCTGCTCGCTCGCGTACGTGAGCGCGAAAAGAACATTACGGAAATCGCTCAAGGCATCTTAACGCGAGACCAGATGAACGATGTCCTTAAAGCCGTCGATGAGTGGCACTCCACCCACAACATGGCCGATCCTCAGATCGGGGATGTCGCGAGCGTATCGCTGGTCAATCAGATTATTCGTCAGGGCAGTCAGTCTAAAACCTCGGATAATTCCGGCAGTGTTTTCGCTCTCTTGAATTTGGACCCCCTTGCAGGACTTGATCCTGCCACCCGCGAGTTGACGGAAACTCGCCTGTTCGGTGAACGGGCACTCTTCATGGGGCAATACATGCCACAGATGGTGGAATGGCAGATGGAACTCCTGACCACGCGCACAAGCCGCGTGCCCGAAGTGAGGAAACTGATTGAAAACGCAACCACCCTCACTCTCGCGGGCGATCAAATTGGAAAAACTGCCGCTGAACTTCCGAATCTGATCCGGACCGAACGTGAAAAGGTTCTAAGTGCCCTCAAGGATCAACAAGGTAGTCTCGCTGAACTCGCTAAGGAAATGGCGGTCACCATGGGACAAGGAAGCGCAATGGCGGTTCAGACCGACCTTGCACTCAAAACCTTCCAGGGCATCATCGATACTTTCAAAAATTGGCCGGTAGATCCCAATAGTAAAACTCCGCCTTTCAATGTGTTGGACTATGCTGAAACAGCCAGTCAGATCGCCAGCATGTCAGCAAAAGTCAGCGATCTCTTGCAGAACGTCCACTCCGCATCGGGACAGCAGGGCATTGTCGAGATGGTCCAGGCCATGCAGAAGCAGGCTGAGATCACCAGCCAATATCTGATGAAACAATTCCTGCTCTTGATTCTGCTGACCTCCCTTATTATCGCGGGGGTAACCTTGGGGACCCTACTGCTCTACAAGAGCCTTTCCAAAAGGTATTTCTGAAACCCTTCTCGTCTAGGGGCGTCTTTTTCCTGACAGAGTCTTTCGATGCAAGTCCCTTCCAATTACTGGTACCCCTTGCTGCAAAGCCGCGAAGTCAGGAAGAAGCCCCTTCAAAGGACCTTCTTCGGAAAACGTTGGGTCATCTGGCGTGATGAAAGAGAAGAGGTCGTTCTCCAATCAGACCGCTGCCCTCACCTCGGCGCCGCCTTAAGTCTGGGTCAAGTGCAGGAAGGTCTCATCACCTGCCCCTTTCATGGCTTTGCTTTTGATGGCTCTGGAGAGTGTAGAAAGGCCCCGGCTATGGGCTCTGCCGGCGTTCCACCTCAGAATCTGCACCTGCAATCGCCCCTCGTAAGAGACTTCCAAGGATTCATCTGGCTTTGGCATGGCGATCCTAAACTCGCAACAGTTACACCACCCTTCTTCGAAGATCTCCTTGAAGGATGGTCTTATGGAACGATTTCCTCCGACTGGCCGGTGCATCTCACCCGCGCCATTGAAAATCAGCTGGATGTCGCGCATCTTCCCTTTGTTCATGCGAATACCATCGGTAAGGGACATAAGACACTCGTCGAGGGCCCCTATGTTGAGAAGGACAATCAGGAGATCAGGGTTTGGGTCACCAATCAAAAAGATCACGGGCAACGCCCGAGAACACTCGAATCTCTGGCCCTGGCGGCAAAGGAGCGGAGGCCTGACCTAGTTTTTAAGTTTCCAGGAATCTGGTTACTCGACATCAGCCCAAAATTAAAGCTTCTGGTGGCCTTTGTTCCTATCGATGCAAACTCAACGCGTTTCTACGTCAGGAGTTACCACAAAATCAGACTGCCGGTTTTAGGCGCGATGGTTTCATGGGGACTCGGCCTGAGTAATCGGTTCATCCTGAATGAAGACAAGCGAGTCGTCTGTAGCCTAACCCCCGAATCTAGTCTGGACGGAGAGGATCATCCTCTCGGTTGTGACCGGGCTATTCTGGCTTTCAGGAAGTGGTACCGATCCAGTCTCTAGAATCCGCCCTGAACCCATGAATACCGTTAGACAGGTCATATTCACGGGCTTAGACTGTAGATCTCACCTGCCCTAAAATTTCTCATGAATGCCATAACTACGCAGAGCAAGAAAAGATTTCAACTGTTCATCATCGACTCTGGCTGGCAGTCAGAAGCCTCCAAAGTGGTCAAAGAAAATCTTCAGACCATGAAAGCAATGTTGAAGAACGCCGAGATTTTTGTTTTGACTGAGGCTCAGTCTCGAGAGCTCCTCGTAACTGATCCTGAACGTGTGGGCACAGATCCCTGCATCATTTTTCTTGATCAAGCCGCTTCGGGGGGCCAAGGAGCCACGGGTTATCATGGGTTCAGGCTCTCACTAGGCGGCATCCACACCCGTGAGAAGGCGCTTTCCATTTTGAAGCAGTTCGTTAATTTTGCCGTCACTCATCAAGACTGTCGGGATATTGAGCGAGCCGTCCGTTCTCGATTACACAAAGAAGGACTGACCAATAGCATCGAAGTCTTAAGGAACGTTATTTAAAAAAACCCGGTAAAAGCGTATTTTGCTTTGCTGGGCTTTTTTGGATGTTGAAGAGCTTACCTAAAAGGCATTTGACCCGCCATCTGGCCTCTTAAACCCCGCATCATATTCATCAGATTGCCCTTCTTGAATTTCTTCATCATCTTTTGCATCTGATCGAATTGTTTCAACATTTTGTTGACGTCTTGTAGGTCACGCCCTGACCCTGAAGCAATTCGCTGTTTCCTGGAATTATTGATCAGATCTGGGTTGGAGCGCTCTTTTTTGGTCATGGAATCGATCATGACAATTTGTTGCATCCACTCATTGTCATTCACTTTTTCTTTGACATGCTGAGGGATATTGCCAACACCCGGAAGCTTATCCATCATTGCGGTCAGCCCGCCCATATTCTTGAGCTGTTGCAATTGATCATAGTAATCGTTGAGGTTGAAGCCTTTTCCCTTCTCGATCTTCTTGGCCAGCTTTTCGGCTTTCGCCTTGTCTATCGTCCGTTCCGCCTGTTCGATCAAGCTGAGAACGTCACCCATCCCTAGGATGCGGGATGCGATTCGATCTGGGTGGAAGCGCTCTAGGGCCGCTGTCTTTTCACCCACACCAATAAACTTGATTGGCTTCCCAGTGATGTGACGCACGGACAATGCGGCACCTCCCCTTGCATCACCATCGGTTTTCGTCAGTACGACGCCCGTGAGAGGCAACGCATCACCAAAAGCCTTGGCAGTATTCGCAGCATCCTGACCCGTCATCGCATCAACGACGAACAAGGTTTCAATCGGCTTGATGGTGGCATGAAGCGTCTTGATCTCCTCCATCATGGCCGCATCAATGGCAAGACGGCCTGCCGTGTCGAGAATAAGCACATCCTTGTAGCGCTTGCGCGCATACTCGAGCGCCCCTAAAGCGATATCCACGGGTGACTGGCTCGGGTCGCTTGGAAAGAAATCTGCACCCACCTCGCCCGCCAAGGTTTGGAGCTGTTCAATTGCGGCAGGACGGTAGACGTCCGCGCTGGCGACTACCACCGAGCGACGTTCATTTTCCTTGAGCCATTTGGCAAGTTTGGCGACGGTTGTGGTCTTACCTGCCCCTTGAAGCCCCGCCATGAGGATGACTGCGGGAGGTTGCGTCTGAAGATTGATTTTCTCATGGGCATTGCCCATGACCGAAACCAGCTCCTCATTCACGATCTTAATGAAAGACTGTCCTGGCGATAGTGAGGTTTGTACCGTCTGCCCCAAAGCGCGCGTTTTAACTTGCTCTATGAAGTCCTTGACCACCGGCAAAGCAACGTCAGCTTCCAGTAAGGCGACCCTGACTTCTCTTAGGGTTTCTTCAATATTGGCTTCGGTCAGTCGCCCCTGACCTTTGATCTTTTTAAGGGTGTGAGTTAAGCGTTCAGTTAGATTATCAAACATGGTCCTTATTCCTTGGGGGTTCGAGCATCCCAATCAACTTCATCTTATCGCGTCATTATGCCAGACTATCCTCGGAGGAGACGATTCCCATGCACCCTACTTTGTTGCCTTTTCTAACAGTCTTTGCCTATTTTTTGGCCTTCGGGCTGATGTTGGTCTCGTTGAGAGGCAACACGCCGGGTGCGACAAAGACTCCTAATCCCTTTCGCACGGCGAGCCTACTCATGGGGTGGGTTGCTGTAGCGACCCATCTCGCATCGGTTGGCACCGAGCTGATTCGTGATCAGGGACCCAATTTCAGCTTTCTCGCCGCACTTTCTCTGGTCTCTTTGTTAATTGCCGCACTAATTCTGATTACCGCTTGGATAAAACCGGTAGAAAAGCTCGGCATCATTGCTTTCCCGCTGGCCGGCCTCGTAATGATTCTTAAAATCTTCTTGGATAATGAAGTTCACCGAGTCAGCAATCATTCCCTCGAAATGCAGACTCACATTCTGTCCTCACTCTTGGCCTACAGCTTTCTAAATATCGCAGCGCTTCAGGCTATTTTGCTCGCGGCTCAGGACTTCTGTCTCAAACATCATCAGCGGGCCGGCCTGCTCCTCCGGTCACTCCCATCACTACAGAGCATGGAATCCTTGCTTTTCCAATTGATTGGGGCGGGCATCGTATTGCTGACCGCTTCTTTGATCACGGGTTTTGCCTTCATGGAGGATATGTTCGCCCAACATCTGGCTCACAAAACAATCTTGTCAATTTTTGCCTGGATCGTTTTTGTGACGCTGATCATCGGCCGAATTCGGAATGGCTGGCGGGGTCAAACCGCAATTCGCTGGACTCTGGCAGGCTTTGCATCACTCATGTTGGCCTACTTCGGAACCAAAATGGTTTTGGAGATCATCCTCAATCGAACCTGAAGATTCGGCAGCCTAGAAAAGTAAGCCCCATCGCTCGCTGAGCCCCAATGACCAGGCATTTGAGAATGCCACGCAGCCGAACACGATAAACAAAAGCGCGCTCAACCTCTTAACCCACTGAAGCGAGACCCGCGCGATAAGTCTTCGGCCGAGCCATATTCCCAACCCCGCACTCAACACCAGCGCGAGTGTGGAACCGACCCATACGGCGATCGCCTGCTCATGAACACTAAGACCTGCCACGGCGAGTTGGGTCTTGTCGCCAAACTCGGCGATGAGGAGCAAGCTGAACGTACTTAGAAAAATCCCGTGCCGCCCCCGCTCCTTTTCAAGGTGAGCCCCCTCGTCCTCTGCCTCTGAACCACCCCAAAGCTGTAGCAAACCAAATGCTAAAAACAGCAAGGCAACCCCTGTTGTGAGAAGCCATGCGGGTATCCACACCGAAATTGCCGAACCAAATAAGACCGCAACCAAATTCAAAAGCGAAAAGGCGGCCACCGCACCCCAAAAAACCGGCCAATGTCGATAACGACTCGATAGGGTCATGCAAACCAACTGGCTTTTATCCCCAAATTCGGCCATCAACACCAGACCAAAACTAGACCCTAGCGTATTCAAGAATTCGAAGCCGCCATGATGATCCGTTATGTGAGTTAACCACGCTCTCGATTCAGCTAAAAAAGCACACGCCATTTTGGATTCCAAAAGTCCGAAAATACAAAAGTCAGCAAAAAACTCACGATAAACACTCATGTCAGGCTAAAATCCTAACCGATTCTGCTAGGAACGTGACTTCCACTTCTATGACCCCCTTTTACAGAGCCCTACTTTTCATTCTCACGCTGGTAACTATCTCGCTGGAATTTACTGCCTGCAGCGGTGGGAAGGCGGGCGTCTCCAAGGATGCACCCCAAGTCGGGATGACTGAAGCGGAAAAAGCCAAACAACGTGCGGAGCTTAAAAAGCTCGATGATGATTTGGACGCCGCGATTACCCAAGTGGCAAAACGGCTGGATCTGGACCTTGTGATGTCAGATGGCATCGCTTATGCGCTAGATGGCATTGAGATAACCGCCCTGGTAGAGGAGCAGATCAAAAAAGGGGGCACTCCCTCCCTATCAGCCACCGTTCCAGCCACGACTTGCCCACATGGGTCGATCAAATTGGGTGTCGTTCACATCCAAACCTTATTAGCGTCAGGGATTGCCGCCGGCAATCGAGATAATCAGCTTCGTATTCCCACAAACCCAAAAGTCACTCAGATACCTTGCACCAAGGCTGCCATAGCTGTCATCAAAATTCCCGAACTGATGTCAACTTCAGTCCAGTTCAAGTCAACTCAAACCAAAATTCGTCAGGACTTCAAGGAGGACAAAAACCGTCTGATTGAACAGGAAAGGAAGATCAAGATCATGGAAGAAGACTATCGGAAAAACAGCAAAAGTCTTTCCGATGCAGACAAGCAACGAATCCAGTCCGAATATGTCACGCTTAGAAAGGCATTCGACGGAAATCGGGCAGATCTCGTTGCCAGAATCGCGGACAGAAGATCTGGAGAAATTGCCCGAATAGAACGGTCCATTCAGGACAAAGTTCAAGGGCTTGCGGAAGTTCGCCATTTGGATCTGGTCCTGAGTCAAGGGGTTGCCTATTCAAAATCTCACCTCGATCTCACAAAGGATCTTAGCCAGAAACTGGATCAGGATGACACGCTGTCAAGTGGCGATGCTATAAACACAAAGCCCTAGACGAATACTCAGAGCGTGGTCATCAGGTTGTCCAGAACCATCATGACCACAAAACCGATCAGAACCGCAAAACTCGCATGACGCGCTTTACCTGCTGATTGCGTTTCGGGAATGATTTCATCACTGATGACGAAGAGCATGGCGCCTGCGGCAAACGACAAACCAATCGGCATGAGCGGCTTGAAGGAAGAGGCCATGATCACGCCGGCAATGCCCCCAATAGGCTCAATCAGCCCCGTCAACGTCGCAATGAGCACGGCTTGGGACTTTCGATACCCCAGCGCTACCAGAGGCAAAGCCACCGCGAGACCCTCGGGAATATTCTGTAGACCGACAGCAATGGCTAAAGCCATACCGTTTCGCCACTCCAGTGAGCCAAAGCTGATCCCAACAGCCCCACCCTCAGGAAGATTGTGAAGCGCGACTGCCGCCACGAATAACCAAATCTTTCTGTAGGAATCGAACTGTTGGTCCGTTGACTCCAGATATTTTTCATAGGGAAGCCAATGGTCCGCCAGCACCAGACACCCCGCACCCACCAATATGCCGACCGCAACGACGTATATTCCGACGCCACCCCACAGCGAATTGCCGTATTGAATGGCCGGGACGATGAGCGAAAATGCGGTGGCGGCGAGCATTACCCCCGCTGCAGCCCCTAACATAGTATTCAGGGTCTTGCGGCTGACATTTTGAAAAAAAAGGGCTGGTAACGCCCCAAGCCCTGTCGCAAGCCCGGCAAGAATACTGGCCAAGGAGCCCAGGGCAATCATCCGATCCACGAAGAAATAGACCAGCGTTAAAGCCATCGATACCACTGAAGTCAGTGTACTGACGAGAGCCACGCTTTGCCCAAGCGGTGGAAGCATTGCGTAACGCGCATATAACGCGGCCGGAAAAATCCTTTCCACCCAAAGATTGATCGTATTCAAGCTTACCCCCTCGCGCGAGCACGATGCTAAGATTTTGACCCAAAGGTGATGGTCTTTTTTTTCATACCCATCGTCAAGTTCCCTCGCCCGCGGCGCGTGTGAGGTCAAGCCCAACCCAACACGGAGTTCCTATGGCATTGGTCGAGACATCAATTGAATACAGCGTGGGTGAGGTGCGCTTTGAAGCCTTCATGGCCTACGATGACGGTGCGAGAGGACCGCGCCCAGGCGTTTTGATTGCCCCGACCTGGGCAGGCCGAGATCGGTTTGCCTGTGACAAGGCCAGGCGCCTGGCCTCTCTTGGTTATGTTGGTTTTGCCATTGATCTCTACGGGCAAGCAAAAACGGGTGAAGGAGCCGAAGCCTGCACTGCGCTTATGACGCCGCTAGTGAGCGATCGGATGCTCCTCAAACAGCGTATCTGTGCGGCGCTTGATTGCCTTAAGCATCAACCTTCGGTCGATTCGAGTCGCATTGCAGCCATAGGCTTTTGCTTCGGCGGACTTTGTGTATTGGATCTTGCACGTAGCGGCGCCGATCTTCGCGGTGTGGTGAGTTTCCATGGCCTTTTTAGTGCGCCCACCCCTGCACTGGAGACTCCCATAAAACCTAAAATATTAGTCCTTCACGGTTTCGAGGATCCCATGGCAACGCCAAAAGAAGCCTTAGCACTCGGGGAGGAGCTCACCGCCAGAAATGCGGACTGGCAAATTCATTTCTATGGCCGAACCCAGCACGCCTTTACTAACCCAAAGGCCAACGACCCAAGTTTCGGAACTGTCTACGATCCATCTGCAGATGAAAGGTCCTGGCGTAGCCTGATGGATTTCCTCGAAGAAGTGTTAAAATGAAAGGAATTAACACGAAAAACAGTGATTAGGTATGGACCTCAACTTTCTTGATTTCGAACAACCCATCGCAGATCTTCAAGCCAAAATTGAAGAGTTGAGAAGGGTGGGATTTGATAACGAAATCAATATCACCGAGGAGATCGCAAAACTCGAGGAAAAGAGCAAGAAACTGACAGAGTCGGTTTTTTCCGAACTCAGTGCCTGGCAGATTTCTCAGCTTTCGCGACACCCCTTAAGACTCTATACCAATGACTACCTGGAATTGGCTTTCGAAGATTTCCATGAACTCCATGGAGACCGTACTTTTTCCGATGATCCCGCTATTGTAGGAGGCCTTGCCAGACTGGATGGGACACCTGTTATGGTCATTGGCCATCAGAAAGGTCGCGATACCAAGGAAAAAATTCACCGCAACTTCGGCATGCCCAGACCTGAAGGCTACCGTAAAGCGTTGCGCCTGATGAAACTAGCGGAACGCTTTGGAATCCCTATCATTACGCTGATTGACACGCCCGGTGCCTACCCCGGAATTGATGCAGAAAAGCGCGGACAAAGTGAAGCCATCGCCAGAAACCTGTTTGAAATGTCTCAGCTCAAAGTACCCATCATCTGCACCGTCATTGGTGAGGGTGGATCCGGTGGGGCCCTTGCGATCGGCGTGGGTGACCGCCTATTGATGCTCCAATACAGTACTTATTCCGTCATCTCGCCTGAAGGATGCGCCTCTATTCTCTGGAAAAGTGCCGAAAAGGCAGAGCTTGCCGCCGAAGCGATGGGCATCACCTCCGATCGACTCAAGGATCTTGAATTGATCGATGGCATCATCCCCGAACCTCTCGGAGGCTGCCACCGAAATCGTGAGCAAACTGCAGAAAGCCTCAAGAATGCTTTGAAGAAGGAACTCTCCGCGCTCACGAAAATGAATCTCGACGACCTGCTCAGCAAGCGCTACAGAAAGCTCATGCAATACGGCGTCTTCGAAGAGGTCAGTGCCTGATTCCGGCCGGGCGGAAACCCTTTGCCCGGCACTTTCTCCTCTTGCGCTAGATGCGTTTCTGCGCCGACACAAGAAATCCAAGCAATACTGGCTGGGTCTCAGTGGAGGTCTGGATTCTACCGTCCTCGCTCATCTCGCGAGTCTGCTGCAACAACAGCAATCCGAATTCACCTTCACGCTCGTTCATGTTGACCATGGCCTTCACCCAGATGCGGAAAAGTGGGCCCATTACTGCCAAACGCTAGCTCTGACTTTTGGCCTTGAAATTCGCATTCTGAAAGTATCCGCACACCCAAAACCGGGCGAAAGCCCGGAGGCCGCTGCCCGAAAAGCCCGCTATGCCGCACTGTCCGACATTATGGCATCGGGTGACAGCCTGCTCACCGCCCACCATCAGGATGATCAAACGGAAACACTGTTCCTTCAACTTTTGAGAGGATCCGGGCTTCGGGGACTGGCCTCAATGCCAGAGAGTAAAGATTTTGGTCCAGGTTACCTGCAGCGCCCCCTGCTCTCCGTAAGTCGCCATGAGATCGAATCTTATGCCTGCTTTCATCATCTTGAATGGATCGAAGATTCGAGCAATGAGAATACGGGTTTTGATCGAAACTTCCTCCGCCATAACGTTATCCCCAGCCTTAGGGAACGCTGGCCCTCGCTGGGCGATGCCATCGGCCGGAGTGCACACCACTGCGCTGAAGCACTCAATCTCCTGAATGAACACACCGAGGCGGATCTCAATTCGCTGATGTCATCTCCTTTTGGATCCTCCATTTCAATTCCAGGGTTACGTGCGTTCTCAAAAGAGAAACAGAAATGGTTACTCAAAGTGTGGGTAGAACAGCAGGGTTTTAAACAACCGAGTGCGCGTATCCTGGACCACGTTCTCTTGGACTGCCTTGATGCAGGTCCTGAGCAATCCCCGTTGGTCCGTTGGTCGGAAGGTGAGTTTCGTCGTTACCGTGATTTCCTTTACTTACTCCCCGGGCACAAGGTCCCCCCTCAAAATTGGGAAAGTGAGTGGTTAGATGACCACATTTTTTATCTCCCAGACCCTCTCGGTACCTTGAAGCTCGAAGCGGGTGTGGCAGGGATTTCAAAAAACCTGTTCGAGCGCGGTCCTCGGTTCATTCGGTTTAGAAGAGGCGGTGAAAAAATAAAACTCAAAGGGCGGGATGGCCGGCACGAACTGAGAAAGCTTTATCAAGAGGCAGGCATTCCGCCCTGGATTCGCGAAATCATTCCACTCATTTATCTTGGAGAAACCTTAGTCGCCGTCGGAAATCTCTGGATCGACGAAGCCTACCTGGATCCCGATCAACTGGGCCTGAAGATAGTCTGGAATCCCCCTTCATGGTGCAAGAATGCAATTCAATAAATGGTTGCAGTAAACCCCAAGGCCTCAGCGTCATTGGTGGATTTGAGCCATTTCAGTGAACCCTAATACGTCAAATCTATTTCCCTTGATAGAATCTACTATTGTTATCACGCCTCTGAACTTTAGGGCCAATTTGGTACAAGGCTTGCTTGATCTGCACCAGTTTGTATCAAAATGTATCCAACCAGTAGAATGAAGTGTCTTTCACCTCCACGTACCAGCCCAGTTGGATCATTAGCAAGGGAACCTGTTGATTTTATCCGACCTACCCTAGCCGGGGACACCGGCCTTCATGACCATCGATTTCAATCCTCTGATTGCCACTAAGAGATAAGGAAAATTCTCGCGTGACTTGTACAAATGTTCTAATCAGCCGAGGTTTTCTAACGCTCCTAATGATTGCTCTCGTGGCCTGTGGGCAAAACGAGTCAGGTAAGGAGGGGGCAGAGTCAGCCACTGAGGCGGTCAGTAATGAGAATATTTTTGAAATCTCAAACCCAGAACTCTATCCCGCAAGCCCTGCCGAATCTCAGCTGGTTTCAGATGTTCTGGAAGTCAATGGAAGCCTTGCACCCATCGTGAATCGGACCGTGGGTGTGGGTGCACTGGCGGGTGGACGTGTCACAGATGTCTATGCCCGTTTGGGCGACTCCGTAACTCAGGGTCAGCTTCTGGTAAAGCTGAACAGTCCCGATCTAGCCAATGCGATCGCGCTTCTCAAACAAGCCCGGGCCGATGAGGATCTAGCCGAAAAGGCCTATGAGCGGAACAAGTTCCTCTACGACCATGGTGTCATCGTAGCCAAAAAGGATTTGCAAGTCTCCGAAAACAACCTGACGCATACCAAGGTCAATACCGAAAATGCCCTGACACAGGTGAAGTTACTGAACGCGGATCCTAAAAATCCATCGCCCTACATTGAACTCCGCTCCCCAATTAACGGGCTGATTATTGAGCAAAATGTGACCCCAGGCGGCACCGCCAAGTCGGTAGATGCGGCGCCCAATCTCTTTACGATTGCGGATCTCAGCAAGATCTGGCTCCTCTGCGATGTGTATGAAAACAACCTCCAGCAAGTAAAGGTCGGGGATTTTGCACAGATCCATGTCAATGCCTTTCCAGATCAGCAGTTTCAAGGCAGGGTGAGCAATATCTTTGGGCTACTTGATCCTTTGACCCGCAGCACCAAGGTCAGAATTGAGTTGGACAATGAAGATGGAAACCTGAAACCCGGTATGTTCGCAACCGCACTCTTCATTTCACAAAGCAAGACACCCAAGGTCAGTCTTCCCTCGACTGCGGTCTTCCGCTTACATGATAAGGACTGGGTATTCTCCCCCTTGGGCGGAAATCGGTTCATCCGGATCGAGATTAAAACTGGAGAAACCAATACGGATGGCACCATCCAGATCGATGATGGCATTCAGGCCGGAGAAATGATTGTTAACAATGCCCTGCAACTCTCTGCTGCAGCACGCGCAGAGAATCCGGTCGCATTCCAGGACCACCCCAAACCCCACTAGGCAAGGTCATGATCGGACGGGTCGTCAACTTTTCACTGAGGCAGAAACCTCTGATCCTCTTGATCGGGCTCATACTGATCATCTGGGGCTGGATCTCTTTTCGCTCACTCCCCGTCGAAGCTTACCCTGACGTCGCCAATAACTGGGTCCAAATTATTACCCAATGGCCTGGTCGAGCCGCTGAGGAAGTTGAACAACAGGTCAGTGTCCCCATTGAAATTCAGATGGCGGGGATCCCTCATCTCACGAGCCTCCGATCAACCTCTATTTTTGGGCTCTCTCTCATCACCCTGATCTTTGACGATGAGTCGGATAACTTCAATAACCGACAGAAGGTTCTAGAAAAGTTCACCCAACTCAATCTTCCTGAAGGTCTTAATCCAGTCATGGGTCCGGACTATAGTCCGGTAGGTCAGATCTATTGGTATACCCTATCCAGCACTAATCCTGAATACGACCTGATGGAACTCAAAGCCATTCAGGATTGGGAACTACCAAAACGCATCAAACAGGTAGCGAATGTCATCGAAGTCACGGGACTTGGCGGCATCACCAAGGAGTACCAGGTTCGACTGGACCCCAACAAGCTGATGGCTTACGGAATTAGTGTCGATGAAGTCAACGATGCTATCGCTAAGAACAACAGCAATGCGGGTGGGAGTTTTATTGAAAGAGGCAACCAACAATTCAACATTCGCGCCCTTGGCCTCATGCGCGATGTCAACGATATCGGATCTACGGTACTCAAAGTTGTAGGGACCACCCCCGTTCGTGTTCGAGACGTGGGTGAGGTCACCCAAGGCCCTAGAATTCGTCTGGGGCAGGTGGGCAAAGTCATCCACCGTGAAGACGGAAAAATCATCGACAACAATGACGTTGTTGAAGGCGTGGTGTTACTCCGCAAAGGAGCCGAGGTTGATAAGACGATTCACGCGCTTGAGAAAAAAATCGAGGAGCTCAACAACCAATATCTCCCCCCGGGCGTCAAGATCGTAGGCCACCTCAATCGAGGAAATCTCGTCAACTATACGACACATACCGTCCTTCACAATCTAACCGAAGGCATGCTGTTGGTCGTAGGCGTGCTGTTCTTTTTCCTAGGAAACGTGAGAAGCTCACTCATCGTCGCCCTGACGATACCCTTTTCTCTTTTATTTGCCTCGATCCTTTTAGACCTGAGACATATTCCTGCCAATCTGCTGTCTCTAGGTGCGCTTGACTTCGGCATGATCGTCGACGGAGCGGTGGTCATGATTGAGAATATTTCTCGACACATGCAAATGCGCATCGAGCGAAATCAGCCCATCTTTAAAATCATTTCGCACGCCGCCACCGAAGTCCAACGGCCGGTGTTTTACGCAATTGGGGTCATCATTACTGCCTTCCTCCCCATTTTTACACTACAGCGTGTCGAGGGCCGACTATTTCACCCGATGGCCTGGACCGTTGGATTTGCTTTAACCGGCGCTTTGATCTTTTCGATTGTATTCATCCCCGTGATCGCAAGCTACTTTCTCCGTAAAGGTGCAGATGAATGGCACAATCCAGTCATGGACTGGATCAAGCGTCGATACCGACCCGCTTTGACCTGGTGCATCCTCAATCGGAAAATTACGGTTGGAGCCGCCATGTTGGCTTTTTTAGGAAGCCTGATTCTTTGGTTAAGCGGTGCCATAGGTTCTGAATTCCTGCCCCACCTCGATGAGGGTGCCATTTGGGCCCGAGGAACACTACCCACCAGCACGGGTCCATCCGAGGCCAATCGGGTGGCCCAAAAAACCCGTGAGATCCTGATCAGTTTCCCTGAGGTCACTCAGGTTGTCTCTCAATTTGGTCGTCCGGATGACGGCACGGACGTCAGTGGCTTCTTCAACACCGAGTATTTCATTGACCTCAAACCTCGCGACCAATGGCGTCCAGAATTCAAAAGCAAGGACGCGCTTATTGATGCGATGGACCATGAACTTCGAAAAGTACCCGGTGCGCTTTGGAACTTCTCCCAGCCTATCGCGGATAATATGGAAGAGGCCGTGAGCGGCGTTAAAGGCCAATTGGCGGTAAAACTCTACGGACCCGATCTCAATCTCCTCGAAGACAAGGCAGAAGAGCTTCTCGCGGTCATGGGCAAGATCAAAGGTGTTGCAGATCTAGGTATGTTTAGGGTTGTAAACCAGCCCAACGTCAATATCAGAGTTGATCGAACCAAAGCGGACCGCTTTGGTATTAATGTTTCCGATGTTCAGGATGCGGTTGAAACGGCGCTGGGTGGCAAGCATGTTTCACAAATCCTTCAAGGCGAACGACGTTTCGATCTCGTGGTCCGTTATCACGAAAACTATCGTCAAAATCTGGATGACATTCGAACCATCCGACTGCGTGCGCCTAGCGGGGAACGCGTCGCACTCGATCAGCTAGCCAATATCAGCATTGACGATGGCGCCTCCATGATTTACCGGGAAGATGGGCAGCGTTACATTGCGATCAAATTCAGTGTTCGTGGACGCGACTTGGGATCGACCGTTGAAGAGTCAATGGAAAAGACCGAGGCGGAGGTCAAGCTTCCTGAGGGATATCACATGGAATGGGCTGGAGAATTTGAGAGCCAGCAGCGTGCAGAGAAGCGGCTTCTTCTGATTGTGCCATTTACCATCTTCATCATTTTCATCCTGCTCTTTTCGATGTTCAACTCGATCAAATGGGCTTTGCTCATTATGGTGAACGTTGCCCTCGCCCGTATCGGGGGTCTCCTTGCCCTCTTCATCACGGGGACTCATTTCAGCGTGTCCTCGGGGGTTGGATTTCTTGCCCTGTTTGGCGTATCGGTTCAGACAGGCATTATCATGGTCGAATACATCAACCAGCTTCGGGTACAAGGCGAATCGATTATGTCGGCGGCCGTTGAAGGGGCCATATTGCGTCTCAGACCCATCATGATGACGATGCTGGTCGCAACACTAGGACTCATGCCGGCCGCTCTTTCCCATGACATTGGCTCTGATTCGCAGCGGCCTTTTGCAATCGTCATCGTGGGGGGACTTATTGCCGATCTCATTATGAGTGCATTTCTTTTACCCACACTCTATGTCTGGTTTGCAAAACCCGGCGATACGCGCCTGCCGGATCCGGTTGCTCACTTCCATGAGTAATAACCGCATGCCCATTCAAGTCGCAAATAAGAGTCGTACACCGATTGGGCTGATTATATGGATGTTAATCGTATGCCTCAGTAGTTTTTCTGCATGGGGAGCATCCACTAAGGCCAAAAATGACAAACTTCAACCTACCAGTCTCGCTACGCAGGAAGAGGGTATCCCTCTTTCTGAAGAAGAGGCGGTGAAATTGTTTTATGAGCGAAACCTCGATCTGCTGGCGGCGCGCTACAACATCGGCGAGATGCAGGCCAAAGAAATCATTGCAGCTGCAATTCCTAACCCAACCCTGAGCACTCAGATCCTGGAACTCAGCCATAACTCCAACCAAGGCTCTGTAGCTCAAGGATGTCGCGACAATCCCGGTAAAACCAATTGCGGCCCCGCCGTTTACTTTTCCTTCAGTCAGTTACTGGAGATGGCCGGAAAGCGCGGTCTCAGAATGCAAAGTAGCGCTATCGGTACGCAGGCGGCGGAATCCGACTTTCGCGATGCCGTCCGAGTCCTAACCAATATGATTCGTGACAGTTACTACACCCTGCTTCTCGCGCAGAAAAACCGATGGTTACTGCGCGAACAGGTGAAACACTACAAGGACATTGTCAACAGCATGCAACTCCGGCTTCAGGCAGGCGATATTGCTGAGTCGGACTTCATGCGCGTCAATATGGAATCTTTAAAGATGCAGTCTGAGCTGGATTACGCTCAGGCACAGGTCGAACAGGCTCAAGGTGCCATGGGCGTGGTACTCAATTGGCCCGACAAGAGCATGCAATTTCTGGCCGATGAACGCCTTCCTGCAATACGGGATGTGGGCCAGAATCTAACTCGTGACAATTTGATCAACAAGGCACTCAATTTAAGGCCCGACCTTCAAGGTGACCGCCTCAGAGCTGATCAGGCGGACAAAAATCTGGAGTTGGCCCGTAAGCTCAAGATACCGGACGTGACGGTTAATGCTGGCTTTGCGAGAGATCCGAGTAACACCATTCTCAACACCGCTTTTGTCGGTGTCTCCGTCCCGGTGCCGCTCTTTTATCAATATGGCGGCGAGGAAAGCAAAGCCTCGGTCAACATGAATCAAGCCCGACTTCAGGCTCAGGAGACAGAAATAGCCATTCGTAATGACGTAGCAGCTTCATTAGCGGCTTACATGAGTGCTGACAAGGTTGTTAAACGGTTCGAGGGCGAAATGCTTGAGCAGGCGCGTCAGGTTCGGGATCGGACCGAACTGGCTTACCAGCGCGGCGCAACGACCGTTCTCGACATGATTGATGTTCAGCGTAACTTCAAGGCCGTCACCATGGATTACTACGCAGCGGTCATCAATCGTATCAACGCGTATTACGATCTCGCTAAATCCGTGGCCGATGAACCCAACCCGCAGATCGCAAGTCATCTGAGCGAGGAACCTAAAAATGAACCTCTGCGCCCCTCAGAGTAAGAATAAGACGGCCATGATGCGAGAAAAAGAACATAGGGGCTCTGGGATCATGAAACTCCTCTCACTGGTGACCTTTGGCATGCTTATCATAGGCTGCAGCGCGTCACCGAAACCCTCTGTTGAGGCACATGCCCAAGGAAGTGGCCAGAAGAAACCTGTTCTCTATGTGGTGATAATGCGGGATAGGCGCCTCCCACAATCGTTTAGCGGCGTAACCCTCGATACCCTGCGCCAGCACCTTCCCTCTGCCGAGATCATCTCAGATGAAGGTCGAACCAATGATGGCAACATTGCTCGGGCCGACTGGATATTATCCCTCAGAGCCACCCGAATTATCCCGAACTATTCATTCAAACCGTCGAGCAGTAACGCCGTAAACGGCGTTCTTGACTGCGCGCTGGGCGGAGCTATGGGAACATTCCTGACGCTCGCGCCTTGCCGCTTCAGTGGTGATGAGGATCAGATTGAAGCCTCGATCCACAATCGCCAGGGCACCATCGAACATACCTTCAAAGTTAGCGCGGAAGAAGCCGGCTATACCGCGACCCCCCCGCTTCTTTATGTCACCCATGTGAACGAGGAAGATCGCTGGCGGGAAATGACAGAGTCCCTTCTGGAAAAAGTTCGCGACCATCAGGGATTTTCGGGTCAGATACGGCCCGAAGGATTGGAAGACTGATTTATTTTTTTCCGCACCGATAGACCGCGTAGGTCCGCACCCCATTCTGGGTCACTCCCTGAGGGACAATGGTGTCTCCACCAATATGACCTGCCTGATTTCGGCTGAGACGATTCAGTTCATCCTCTATAGTGGCTTGATCTCGAGGTACCCCAGCGAGGCTATCGGTGGTATTGGAAATCACGTGCCCAATGGACTTGCAGGATCCAACCTCTGAACTCCTGGCAATCCTGACGTCCTGCCCTTCGGGTTTTAGGTCAACCCAGCTCGAACATCCGGAAACCAGCGTTAAGAGCGTCAACACCCTGAAAGGTGACTGTTTTACCATGCTGAAGCGTCCATAAAGGCAACAAAACATACAAATAATAAACGCTATCTACAAAATCGGTAAACAGTGAGCAATGACGGAAGGCTTATGGTCGAGTAGAATATATCAGTACCTTCCCTAACCCTAATTCAATGCGATTCTGGGCTAATGGGCAGCGGCCAGCACGACTGCAACAGACGTTCTCGAATGACCAAATTTATCTTCATCACCGGCGGTGTTGTTTCATCTCTGGGCAAGGGTATTGCAGCCTCTTCTCTTGCTGCGATCCTAGAGGCCCGTGGTCTCAAAGTGACCATGACCAAGCTGGATCCTTATTTCAATGTGGATCCTGGCACCATGAGTCCCTTCCAACATGGTGAGGTCTATGTCACCGAAGATGGGGCTGAGACCGACCTAGACCTCGGACACTACGAACGGTTCGTTAATGCCACGATGGGCAAAGTGAACAACTGGACCTCCGGCCAGATCTACGAAAATGTGATCCGGAAAGAGCGACAAGGTGAATACCTTGGTGCAACCGTACAGGTCATCCCGCATATCACCGATGAAATCAAGCGATGCATCGAACTGAGCGCTGAAGGCTATGACATTGCACTCATAGAAATTGGCGGAACCGTTGGTGATATTGAATCTCAACCGTTTCTCGAAACCATCCGTCAGATGCGGGTCGAATTGGGTGAACGCAGAACACTCTTCATTCATCTGACTCTGGTTCCCTACATTGGGACTGCAGGTGAGCTTAAAACCAAGCCCACCCAACACTCGGTCAAGGAACTGCGGACTATTGGTATACAGCCCGACATCCTCATCTGCCGCTCGGACCGCCCTATTCCGGATTCCGAACGCAAGAAGATTGCCTTATTTACCAACGTCAGCGTGGACGCCGTCATATCAGCCGTCGATTCGGACACCATTTACCGCATTCCTTTGATGCTGCATGCCCAACGACTGGACAGCATCGTGCTCGAAAAGTTGGGTGTGGATGTTCCAGGTGCCAATCTTTCAGACTGGCAACGTGTTCTGGATGGTCTCTCCCAATATGAGCAACAGGTTACGATTGCCTTGGTCGGAAAGTATGTCAATCACTCCGACGCTTACAAATCCATTAATGAAGCGCTGATTCATGCAGGCATCCACAACAAAATAAAGGTGAGAATTCTTTGCCTTGATTCTGAAGATGTCGAAGGCGCGCCCGAATCCCACCTCAAGGGTGTTGATGCCATTCTCGTTCCTGGCGGATTCGGCGAGCGTGGAATCGAGGGCAAGATCCAGACCGTACGGTATGCGCGTGAAAACAAGATTCCGTATCTTGGCATCTGTCTGGGGATGCAGGTCGCCGTAATTGAGTTTGCTCGAAATGTTGCCGGACTTTCAGGCGCTCATAGCACCGAATTTGAGACCGCTTCTCCCCATCCCGTGATCGCTCTGATTACAGAGTGGCAGGATGCTTCCGGTCAGGTTGAACATCGTGATGCCAACTCCCAGATTGGTGGGACCATGCGTCTCGGCGGCCAAAAATGCCAACTCGTTCCAGATAGCCTTGGCCGCAAAGTCTATGGCCAAGATGTCATTACCGAACGGCATCGCCACCGCTACGAATTCAACAATCAGTATCTCGAGCGCTTGGAAGCTGCTGGACTCCGTGTTTGCGGTAAGTCCATGGATGGCAAGCTGGTCGAAATGATTGAGATACCGGACCATCCCTGGTTTTTGGCATGCCAGTTTCATCCTGAATTCACCTCGACACCCCGGGGCGGCCATCCACTATTCTCTGGCTTCGTTAAGGCGGCCGGCGATTATCATCGAGGCCAATCATGAACTTATGCGGCTTTAAGGTCGGACTCGACCAGCCACTCTTTCTGATTGCAGGGCCCTGTGTCATTGAGAGTGAACAACTGGCTTTGGACACCGCCGGCAGCCTCAAGGAACTGACCCGTGAACTGGGCTTTCACTTCGTTTATAAATCGTCTTTTGATAAAGCCAACCGATCTTCTCATACCAGTTTCAGAGGACTTGGGGTTGAAAAAGGTCTTGAGATCCTTGAAAAGGTAAAGTCTCAGATGGGTCTTCCCGTGCTAACGGATGTTCACGAAGACACCCCGCTCGATGAAGTCAGTGCTGTCGTTGACGTACTGCAGACACCCGCCTTCCTCTGTCGACAAACCAATTTCATCCATCGTGTTGCATCGACCGGTCGCCCCATCAACATCAAAAAAGGCCAGTTTTTAGCCCCTTGGGACATGAAGCAGGTTGTCGAAAAGGCGAGATCCACCGGTAATGACCAAATCATGGTCTGCGAGCGTGGCGTATCATTCGGCTATAACAACTTAGTTTCAGACATGCGGTCACTGGCGATCATGCGCGAAACGGGTTGCCCCGTTGTGTTTGATGCCACCCATTCCGTTCAGTTACCTGGCGGTCAGGGCACGTGTTCAGGTGGTCAGCGTGAGTTTGTGCCTCCCTTGGCAAGAGCCGCGGTTGCCGTCGGTATTTCAGGTATTTTCATGGAGACACACCCAAACCCGGATCAGGCTCTCAGTGATGGACCCAATTCCTGGCCTCTAGATCAAATGCGCCCCTTGCTGGAAACACTGCTAGCATTGGACCACATCGTAAAATCTAGGCCTGTCCTTTAATCTTTAAGACTCAACTCGTTAGGAGAACAAAAAGCATGAGTAAAATCGTTGACGTTCGAGCCCTTGAGGTTCTGGATTCCCGCGGCAACCCCACCGTTGCCGTTGATGTTTGCCTGGAATCCGGAGCGGTTGGCACCGCTATGGTTCCTTCCGGAGCATCTACGGGTTCACGTGAAGCCATTGAACTTCGCGATGGCGACAAGTCTCGTTACCTCGGCAAAGGGGTCACCAAGGCGGTTGCTCATGTGAACGGTGAAATTCGCTCTGCCGTAATCGGCCTGGATGCAGCAGACCAGAAAGCACTGGATCATAAGATGATTGCCCTTGATGGGACAGATAACAAAGGCCGTCTCGGTGCGAATGCCATCCTCGGCGTATCGCTGGCTGCAGCCCGTGCCTCTGCTCAGGAGGCTGGAAAGCCACTCTACGCCTACCTTAACAATAGCGGAGAGTACATCCTGCCCGTTCCCATGATGAACATCATCAACGGTGGCGCACACGCGGACAACAGTGTCGATATGCAGGAATTCATGATCCTGCCGGTTGGAGCACCAAACTTCCGCGAAGCCCTTCGCTATGGGGCCGAAGTGTTCCATGCCCTCAAAAAGGTACTCCATGACCGCGGCATGGCTACGGGTGTAGGCGACGAAGGCGGTTTTGCGCCCAACCTTCCCTCCAACGAATCAGCGATCGAGGTCATCCTCGAGGCGATCTCAAATGCGGGCTATGTTGCAGGTAAAGATATTTTCCTGGGTCTTGATGTCGCAAGCTCAGAGTTCTACAAAGATGGTTTCTATCATCTTGAATCCGAAGGCAAGAAGTTCACTTCTGAAGAGTTTGTGGACTACCTCGCCGCTTGGGTCGACAAATATCCGATCATTTCTATCGAAGATGGCCTGGCAGAGGGAGACTGGCACGGATGGGGCATCATGACCGACAAGTTGGGACATAAGATCCAGATCGTTGGCGATGACCTTTTCGTCACCAACCCAGCCATCTTGAAGAAGGGCATTGAAGCCAAGGTCGCCAACTCGATCCTGATCAAGGTCAACCAGATTGGCTCTTTGACCGAGACCATAGAAGCCATTGATATGGCGCACAAGGCAGACTACACCACCGTCATGTCACACCGCTCCGGAGAAACCGAGGATTCGACGATTGCGGATCTGGCGGTTGCAACGCGTTCTGGTCAGATTAAAACGGGATCATTGAGCCGTTCCGATCGGATTGCCAAGTACAACCGTCTGCTCAAGATTGAAGCGGAACTCGGAGACAAGGCTGTATACGCCGGTAAATCTGCCTTCAAGCGCGCATTCTGAGGTCCTTCTCGGTAGCCTTGTGTGTACAAGCTAATCCTCTTCTTGCTGATCCTGATTGCTGCCCTCCAGTACCGCCTGTGGTTAGGAGACGGCAGCATTCGGGAATATCGGGAACTTCAGACGAAGATTGCCGAAATGGAGCAGGAAGGGGAACGCCGGCGTGCCCGTAATGCGGCTATTGAGGCCGATGTTAACGACCTCAAGAATGGAACAGAAGCCGTTGAAGAACAGGCGAGGCATGAACTCGGCATGATTAAACCAGGTGAAACATTCGTACAGATCTACGAAACACCAACGCCACCTGACACACCGGTTAAACCTTCATCGTCCGAGACAAAACCCGCGCCGATCAAGCGTCGTGTAATTAAGCCTAAAACGGAATCTGCACCAGTGGTGGCGCCATCGGGTGATGCGATTCAATAATCGTTTCCAATTTACACGCCCACCAAACACACATTTTTTACTACCCCAAAAAAGCTTCTTTAATTTCGAGGTAGCGCATTGAAAGCCACAAAATTCTGGGCTGTCGTGCCCGCAGCGGGTGTTGGCAAGCGCATGGGATCCAATACCCCAAAACAGTATCTCGACATCAACGGAAAGCCGGTTCTGGAACACACCCTAGAGCGCTTGTTATCCGTCCCAAGTCTCGCTGGAATTTATGTCGCGTTAGGCGCAGAAGATGGGTACTGGAATGATCTTTCCAGCTCAAAAGATCCTAGAGTATTTAAAGCGCCAGGCGGAAAGGAACGATCCGATTCGGTGCTGTCAGCACTGAGATCCATGGCTTCAGTGGCCGATCCTGAGGACTGGGTCCTTGTCCATGATGCTGCACGTCTGTGTATTACCCGTGAAGATATAGAAAAACTGATCGAAACACTGGCCCAAGACCCCATTGGCGGAATTCTTGCCCTACCCGTGAGTGACACGCTAAAAACTGTCAGAAATCTCAGAATTCTTGACACTCCGGACCGCTCAATCATCTGGCGTGCCTTGACCCCACAAATGTTTCGTTATGGCCTTCTGAAGGATGCCCTCTCAAGCGCCCAATCGGAAGGGCGGATGGTCACTGACGAAGCCAGTGCAATAGAACAATCTGGACATCAGCCAAGAATTGTCGAGGGCCGTCCAGACAACATCAAAATTACTCGACCAGAAGATCTTGAATTGGCCGCTTTTTACCTGGAGAAACAATGTTACGCATAGGACAAGGTTATGACGCTCACCGTTTTACCGACGGTGGACAATTGGTACTGGGTGGGGTTCCGATCGAATATGAAAAAAGCCTGGCTGCCCATTCGGACGGCGATGTTGCGCTTCACGCCTTATGCGATGCCCTCCTTGGGGCTGCAGCCATGGGCGATATTGGTAAGCACTTCCCAGATAACGATCAGAACTACAAAGGTATTGATAGTCGGATACTGGTTCGCCATATCCATGGCAAGCTCGTGGCTCAAGGCATCAGTGTCATTAATGTCGATGTCACCATCGTGGCCCAGAAACCCAAGCTTGCTCCGTATATCGAAAAAATGCGGGAAACCATCGCACAAGACCTTAAGATCGGAATCGATGCGGTCAATGTCAAAGCCACAACGACTGAAGGCATGGGGTTCGAGGGGCGCGGTGAAGGCATTTCCTCTCACGCCGTTGCACTCCTTCAAAAAGTCTAACCCTTATGGATCCCACCTTGGCTTTACCCTATGCATACGGTACTCCCCAGGTATCGGGATCAATCAAGGATGCACCTGAAGATTTCATCGTAGAGGAAGTCCTGAGTTTTACCCCGAATGGTGAGGGGGAACACGTCTTTCTTCGGATCGAGAAGTCTCAGGAGAACACGGCCTACATCGCTCGTCAGCTTAAAAAATTGGCGAATGTAGGCCCACAGGCAGTGGGTTATGCTGGGCTCAAGGACCGCCATGGAAGGACTTCACAGTGGTTTAGTGTCCAGATCCACCCTGATCGTGAGCCTGATTGGTCAACCATTGAATCATCGACCATCCGCATTCTCGAAACGACCCGAAACCTCAGAAAGCTCAGGAAAGGCGCCATTCGCTGCAACCGCTTTCAATTGACCCTCCGAAATCTGATGGATGAAACCTCCTCATTGGAGCATCGCCTCCTCCAAGTGAGAGACAATGGGGTGCCCAACTATTTTGGTCCACAGCGCTTTGGTCGGGAGGGACAGAATGTCGAGCAGGCGCGAGCATTCTTTTTGGCCCCTGAAACCCGACTTGATCCTCATTTGAGAGGGCTCTACCTTTCGGCTGCACGCGCTGAGATTTTCAATCGGGTTCTAGCGGAACGTGTCCGACTCCAGAGTTGGAACCGAGCCATCCCAGGTGATGTTTTCATGTTTCCAGACTCGATGAGTTTCTTTAAAGCCAAGCCTGAAGATGAGGACCTTGAAGCACGCATCCTTCAACATCAAATTCACCCCAGTGGACCACTGTCAGGTGAAGAAGCCTCGCCTGCAGAAGATGAGGCACTCCGCATTGAAGCAGACGTCATGAAGACTGTTCAGGATCTGTGTTCAGGGCTTGCTAATCTGAGAATGGAAACCGCACGTCGTCCTTTGAGGTTATGCCCCGTCGACATGACGTGGCACATGAGTGAACCCGACGTCTTGAAACTCTCCTTTGAATTGCCATCGGGCGCCTACGCCACCACGGTCCTCAGAGAATTAATGCGCTCGAACTCCCTACCATTTGAGGCCTGACCCCATGAAAGTCACGATCTACCATAATCCGCGTTGCAGTAAATCGAGAATGACACTCGAACTACTGAGAAGTCGTTCCATCGAGCCTTCCATTGTGGAGTATTTAAAGACCCCTCTGTCCGAAAGCCAGCTTTTGACCTTACTGGAAATGCTCAATATGTCCCCTCGAAATCTTCTACGCAAAGGCGAGGCTGCCTACAAAGAGGCGGGACTGGATCAAGATGGCGTCAGTGACCAAACCATCATTCAAGCCATGGTCCAATATCCGGTCTTAATGGAGCGGCCTATTGTGGTCGCCAACGGCAAGGCAGCCATTGGACGCCCTCCTGAAAGCATTCTCAACATCTTGTGAAAGTTCAACTCAATCTTGGATTGCATCATGACTGAAATTCTCGTTCTGTATTACAGCCGCGGTGGCACAACTGAAGAAATGGCTAACCTCATCGCTCGTGGGGTAGAAGAAGTGCCAGGTGCCACAGCAAAAGTGAGAACCGTTCCGGAGGTGTCTCCGGTCTGTGAGGCCACAGAAGACAAAATCCCCTCGAAAGGCGCGCCCTACGCCAGCCAGGATGACCTTCGAAACTGTGATGGACTAGCGATGGGTAGTCCAACCCATTTCGGAAATATGGCAGCACCGCTCAAACACTTTATTGATAGTACGAGCGGTATATGGTTTTCAGGTGCCCTGTCTGGAAAACCTGCGGGCGTTTTCACCTCCACCTCATCCATGCATGGAGGACAGGAATCCACGCTCATGACCATGATGATGCCACTCCTGCACCACGGCATGATGATTGTGGGAATTCCCAGCAGCGAAAAGGCATTGCACCACACCCAAAGTGGCGGCACCCCTTATGGACCCAGCCGGCATACCGGGACGGGTAACCCGATGTCGGACGAAGAGCGTCAACTTTGCAGGGTTTTGGGAAAACGATTAGCTCAGACGGCTATGGCGCTGAAGACCGCCAATCCCTAGGCAAACACCTTGGCCGAACAACTGCCGCTTCCACTGTCGCTCAACCCGGCCCTGGATTTTGACCAATTCTATTCCGGGCCCAATCTCGAAACGGTCAGTCACCTCCAGGAATTGGCCTATCCATACGGGGAATCCTTGGTCTATATCTGGGGTGATGCGGATAGTGGCAAGACCCATTTACTCAACGCCACTTGTAAGCGCTTTAATGAAGTGCAGAGGAACGCGCTCTATCTTCCGCTGAAAGAACTTAAGGCGCTAGGCCCCGAGGCACTCGACGGACAGAGTACGCATGACCTTCTTTGCCTGGATGATTTGGATAGTGTGGCGGGAGATGAGGAATGGGCGCATGCCCTCTTCCTGCTGTTCAACATCATTCGGGATCAGGGGCGCCAGCTGCTCGTCTCCTCCACTGTACCGCCAGACGCTTTGGATATCGGTTTGAAGGATCTCAAGACCCGTCTCAGCTGGGGTCTGACCCTAAAACTCAAGGCGCTTCAGGATGAAGATAAAGTCCAAGCACTCATTCTTAAAGCTAAGGCTTTGGGCTTGGAGCTTCCGAATGCTGTCGCTCAATACCTGCTACAGCAAGGGTCAAGAGAATTTGGATCACTCATTCGTTTTATCCAACACCTCGACCGCGCCTCGCTTGCTGCTCAGCGGAAACTCACCATTCCGTTCGTGAAGATGGAATTAAGGAGTTGGAGCTTGGGTCACTAACTTTGCTCCCAGGGCAGTCGATGGTAACGCCAACCGGAAACCGTGCTTCGATGCTTATCGGCGTTGAGGTCACCTTCAAAACCATCATCGATGTTGGTTAGATTCCGATAGCCTGCCAAGGCCAGGGCCTGCGCAGCCTGAAGTGAACGCTGTCCGCTTCTGCACAAAAGAAAAATCGGTGTCTCAAGATCACGGATACGCGTCCTGACTTCGGCCACAAAATTATTGTTGAGATTCATCGTAGGTGCCAATTTCCATGGAACATTCATGGCACCCATGGGATGTCCAACAAAGCTGTATTCCACAGGATCTCGCACATCGAGCAAAACGGCTCGTGGATTCGCAGAGAGGGCCTTGTAGGCTTCACGTGATTTTAGATGATGGATCTCGGACACACTTCGCTCCGTGTTATGGAATCAGGCAGGATCTTCCGTTGCTTGGAAAAGCCGCTCGACGGCCGGAATAAGCTTCTTATCGAGCAAGAACATGATGACATGATCACCATCTTCAATCACGGTGTCATGATGCACTTGGAGTACATCCTCGTCTCTGACCAAGGCGCCCATCACCACGCCTTCCGGAATCTTAATCTCGCTCAAAGGAACGCCAATCACGCGTGAGCGACCTGACCGGCCATGCGCCACGACTTCAATCGCTTCACAAGCACCGTGGCGCAGTGAATGTACTTGAACGATATCGCCTCTACGAATGTAACGCAGCAAGGCACTAATCGTGGACTGTTGCGGTGAAATCACTAGATCGACCTGTGAAGGATCGACCAGTTGGGCGTAGGCATCATTGTTGACCAGACTAATCACGCGCCTTGCACCCAGCCGCTTGGCCAGCATGGCAGAGAGAATATTGGTCTCGTCATTATTGGTCAGCGCACAAAAGACATCGGTCGTTTCAATCCCCTCTTCACTCAGGAGATTCTTGTTTGAGGCTTTCCCGACCAGAACAGTCGTGTTGCCCAGTTGAGAGGCAATCTTCTTGGCTCGCACAGGGTCACTCTCAATGACTTTGACCTGATAATCGTCTTCAAGCGCCAATGCGACCCGCTTTCCGACATGCCCACCTCCAGCAAAGATGAGGCGCTTGTAGGGCTTTTCCGATTTTCTAAGCTCGCTCATTACCCCCTTGATTTCCTCAGTGGAAGCAATAAAGAAAACTTCGTCGCCATCGAGAATGACGGTGCTTCCTCTTGGAACAATAGGCTCACCATTTCGAAAGATGGCCGCTATTCGAGCGTGGAAATTGGGCATGTGCTCATGGAGTTCGCGCACTGTATGCTGGACCATGGGTCCTCCCTTGACCGCGCGAACGGATGCGAGACGCACGCGACCCTCAGCAAAATCGAGCACATGAGTGGCCCCGGGATGTTCAAGCAATCTTCGAATGTGTTGGGTGATGATTTGTTCGGGACTGATGACATAGTCGATCGGTAAATTCTCGGGCGAGAAAAGACCTGGGGAGTCCATGTATTCGATAGCTCTTACACGGGCAATTTTACGCGGGACCTTAAAAAGAATATCGGCGATCTGACAGGCCAGCATGTTGGTCTCATCATCGCTGGTCGCAGCAATCAACATATCTGCAGTCGCTGCATCTGCGCGCTGCAAAACAATCGGATAGGCGGCATTTCCAAGAACAGTACTGATATCGTAGCGGGCCTGAAGTTCCTCAAGCACACCGGCCTGAATATCGACGACGACAATATCGTTTTTCTCACCCGCTAGACTTGCAACGAGACTACTGCCGACCTGTCCGGCGCCAAGAATAATGATTTTCATGGGCTATCCTGAGTTGAGTGCCGCATTCTACCAAGGTTTAGAAGCTCAGGAGCCAGATTGAGCCAGAGAAAGCCAATCAACCGATGGATCCGCATAAACCATAAAGAAAGGATTGAGAAGGCTCTCCTTCTGGTTATATCGAAGCCGATTTCCAGCAAGATCCACAACGCTTCCGCCGGCCTGCTCCACTATGCACTGCGCGGCCGCAGTATCCCATTCTGAAGTGGGCCCCATTCTTGGGTAAAGATCAGCCTCGCCTTCCGCCACAAGACAAAATTTAAGCGAACTTCCACGGGAGACCAGTTCGTGCGGAGGAAGTTGTGTCAAAAGGCGATCCATCTCAAAAGATCCATGGGATCTCGAGCCGAGGACTTGAATCGGATCTTGAACCTTTTTTCGAACCTCGAGCAGAGTCCGTTCGCCTTTTTGATCCATACGGTAGGCACCCTGTCCTTCCATGGCACAATAGCAAGTGTTTGTGACCGGTACGTAGACGACCCCAAGAACCGGATATCCCTCCTGAATGAGCGCGATGTTGACCGTGAACTCAGGTCTTTTATGAATAAACTCCTTGGTGCCATCCAATGGGTCCACCAGCCAATAGGTAGACCAACTGGAGCGCTCGCTAAAGGGGATCGTAACCGACTCTTCAGACAGTAAGGGCCAGCCGGGGTGTCCTATCTTTTGAAGCCCTCGCTGAATACAGGCATGAGCAGCCAGATCGGCGAGTGTCAGGGGCGATTGATCTGCTTTAGTCTGAACTGAAAAATCAGTATGGTAGACCTCCAGAATATGTGCGCCCGCCTCGATAGCCAATTCGGCAACAGCCTCCAGTAATGGCGGGGTATCAAACACAGCTCCAACCTCCTATTATCCAGACATCAACATTTCAAATTCTTCAAACAGATTTTAGCGCATGATTTATTGGGACCAGATTGACACTGTCTTTCTCGACATGGACGGCACACTGCTCGACCTTAATTTTGACAACCATTTCTGGTTGGAATTTGTTCCCGACCGCTATGCCAGCCTCCATGGCTTATCGCTGGAGGCGGCTCAAGCGGCTCTTTTCCCCCAATTCAAGGCACTTGAAGGTCGACTGGAATGGTACTGCCTTGACTATTGGACTCGTGAGCTTGAGTTAGATCTCATCAGCATGAAGCAAGAGGTTGCAGGCTTGATCGACGTATTGCCCCACGTGATCGATTTCCTGGAGCATCTCCGGGGGATTAGGAAACGCGTAGTGCTTGCAACCAATGCGCACCCAGAGAGCTTGGCGCTCAAAATGGAACGCAGCTGTCTAAGTCGATTTTTTGATCGAATTGTTAGTTCTCACCAATTTGGCCATCCTAAGGAGGAAATGGCCTTCTGGCATGCCCTTCAGCGCCACGAACCGTTCGATCCGGAAAGAACGCTTATGGTCGACGACAGTTTTCCGGTTTTGAGAGCCGCAAGGGCCTATGGCATCGCACACACATTGGCCATTTTAAAAAATGACTCACGCCGCCCGGCCAAAACAACCGAAGAATTTCCGGCGATTCACGATTTCAGTCAACTCATTGGAACTCAGAAGCCAGAATGATAGATTTCCTGGCTGAAAAGCTTGCATTCACACGGATTTTACGTTGAAATGTGAAACATATAGGTCAGTTGACCAACCCCCGCCACCTCGTCTGTGGCATCCATCCAGTTAAATCCCCCATCCGAACAAAACGGAGTGCCGCGTGAGCGATAAAATACTGCATATTTCCGATGCTGATTTTGACGAAAAAGTCCTTAAATCTACCGCACCTGTGCTGGTTGATTTCTGGGCCGAATGGTGTGGCCCATGCAAAATGATTGCACCTATTCTCGATGAGATTGCGGCGGACTATGAAGGCCGTCTCGTTGTTGCAAAAGTCAACGTAGACCAGAGTCCAGAAACACCACAGCGATATGGTGTAAGAGGTATCCCCACCTTGATTCTGTTCAAAGATGGTGATGTGCATGCGACTAAAGTTGGCGCAGTTGCCAAGGCCCAGTTAGCCGCCTTTATCGATAGCAATCTCTGAGCTCTCCCACTGATTCCTTTTTTCCGGCTCGTTTACTAACAAGCGAGCCGATTTAAATAAACTTTTACACCCATAGCCCATCCCCGCCATTATCTGCATGCATCGCTCGATGAATGCCGCGCCGGGGTAACCTGATCCACAACTAACCACATCAATACTCCTGACCCTTCATGAACCTGACCGAACTTAAACGTCGTCCCGTCGCCGAATTAATCGAAATTGCCGAAAAACTTGAGATTGAGGGTGTATCAAGAACCCGAAAGCAGGACCTCATATTTGCAATCCTGAAGAAACAATCCAAAGGTGGTGAAGATATCTTTGGAGACGGTGTTCTTGAAATTTTGAGTGATGGGTTTGGTTTTTTAAGATCCCCCGATAGTTCCTTTCTGGCGGGACCCGACGACATCTATGTCTCACCGAGCCAGATCCGTCGATTTGGGCTTCGGACCGGCGACACCATTTCCGGGAAAATCAGACCCCCCAAGGAAGGTGAACGCTATTTTGCTATGCTCAAGGTGGAAGAGATCAACTATGAGCCACCAGAAAACGCGAAGCACAAGATCCTCTTTTCCAACCTGACCCCACTCTTTCCCAAAGAACGTCTCCAACTTGAAATTGGCAACGGGACGACGGAGGACCTAACGGCCCGTGTCATGGATCTCGTGGCCCCGATCGGTAAAGGCCAACGTGGCCTCATCGTCTCCCCACCAAAGGCGGGTAAGACGATGATCCTTCAAAATATTGCTCACTCAATCGCCGAAAGATACCCCGAGTGTTATCTCATCGTTCTGCTGATTGATGAACGCCCTGAAGAAGTGACGGAAATGCAGCGCAGCGTCAAAGGTGAGGTTGTATCGAGTACCTTCGATGAACCGCCCGCACGCCATGTTCAGGTTGCTGAAATGATCATCGAAAAGGCCAAGCGTCTGGTAGAGCACAAACGTGATGTCGTCATTCTTCTGGATTCCATCACCCGTTTGGCTCGAGCCTATAACACCGTAGTCCCCGCATCGGGGAAGATTCTGACAGGTGGTGTCGATGCTAACGCACTGGAACGTCCAAAAAGGTTCTTCGGCGCCGCTCGAAATATCGAGGAAGGTGGAAGCCTCACAATCATAGCAACGGCCCTCATCGACACCGGTTCGAAGATGGATGAAGTGATTTACGAAGAGTTCAAAGGAACGGGTAACAATGAACTTCATCTCGAACGCAAGATCGCTGAAAAGAGAATTTACCCCGCCATCAATATCAACCGTTCTGGAACTCGCCGCGAAGAATACCTTGTACCGCCGGAAGAACTGCAAAAGTGTTGGATCCTGAGGAAAATACTGCAACCCATGGATGAAATGGCCGCAAGTGAATTCCTACTGGGCAAACTCAAGGACACGAAGACCAATCAAGAGTTTTTCGAAATGATGAAACGCTAAACCTCATCTAAACAAAGTTGAAACAAAAAACCCGGCTTCCGCCGGGTTTTTTGCGTTTCAGCATTGAGTCTCGGGATTTATTTCAACACCATCTTCACGACGGTCACGATCGCCAGGACAAACAGCACCGTGAAGATAAGCCCTCCGATGATATAGGTCTTGGCAGAGCCCGATGTAAAGTCCCTCTCACGATTCGAAGTACTTTGAACCCCGATCGCAGCAGACAGAATACTACTGACGACCTGAAGAAAACTCGGCTTTTGTGGCTGACCACTCATTAGGATCTACTCACTGACCTTCGGGCTTGTGCTCAGAGGCATCGTCCGATGGCGCAGAATAGGATGTGGTGGACTCAGAAGACGAATAGGTCTCCGTAGGCGCTACATAGGGAGCGGGCTCAGGCGCAGCAGGTGTAGCCTTAGCGCTGCCACCAGCCTTACGCTTGGCATCGATAACCTTGTAAGCGATTGCAAGTCCTACTACCAGAATAACCGTAAACAGTGAGCGGTAGCTGGCGCTTCCAGAATAAATTTCTTCTTCATCGACGTTGCCTTTGATATCGGTTGCACCACTGCTACCCCCCTCGTCAAAGCCCATCGTCAGCACATAATTCCAGACGAAGTTCATCGGGATAATGGTCGAGATGCTGATACCAATCGAGAGGATCAAAAGGTCAATCGCCTTATTGATGTCTTCATTCTTGGTCAGGTTATCACTCAGCTTGATGTCATCCAGATAGAGCTTGGCCACGGTGTAACCAGGAATGATCAACACCACAACCAGACCGATCAGATCCTTGATCACCAGGCCGCCACTGGCGGAAATGACGCTGAAGGCGATGATGAGAATGAGGCTGAAGATCCCCACCCCAGACCACATGTAGATGTCGGCCTTCCGGATGATAAACAGGGACTTGATGACTTCAAAAAGCTCTTTCATAACTGGCGCTCTCCCTTATTGTTTGTGAAAGAAATAAAACCCTTCGAGTCCGCCTTTGAGAATGAGTTCATTTCCTTCTTTCTTATAAACTGAATAATCGATCGTCTTTCCGGGGCGGCCAGGATCGTCGGTGATGATTTTGCCGTCCTGAATGCGGTATGTCCACTCGTGTCGGTCGTTCGACTTGAAGTGCCGGTTATATCCGTACGTCAGAATTTTGCCGTCTGCATGGAATTCCCACGTTCTGTTTTCATCGATCCGAGGCTTTTCAAGTCCAGCCGCAACCGATTCAAGCTTCCAGGTTCCTGCAATTTCATTCATATCCTTGAGCGCAACATCCGCAACAGCCAGTTGCGCGGCACCGAGCAGTCCCCCGAGAAGGACGAGATTTGTTCTAATTTTCATGACCGTCTCCTCATTTGCTTAGCCAATCCCTGCCCTCACCTTCTAACGCTCAGACTTAAGGCTTCTGATGGGGCAAACAACATACAACGTTCGATTCTGACATTATTCATTTCATCAAAGCAAGGTGAAAAGCTGACCGCGCCTGACTTGGCGCGTTTATAATTCGTGACCACAAAAAGAATACCTTGCACAGTAAGCCTTTCCGCATGAAAACTGACTTCGAAGCCAATACACGTCTCATTCGTTCACTGCTTAAAGAGCGCATCATGTTCCTGGATGGTGCCATGGGCACGATGATTCAGACTTATGGGCTTCAGGAAGAAGACTACCGGGGTGAACGCTTCCGGGACTGGCCGCGCGATCTTAAGGGCAATAACGACCTGCTCGCCCTGACACAGCCCCAGATTATCCGTGCTATCCATGACGCTTATCTCGAAGCCGGGGCCGATTTCCTTGAAACCAACACCTTCAATGCCAACCGAATCAGTATGGCTGACTACGGCATGGAGGCACTGGTCTACGAATTAAACGTTCAGGCAACCCAATTGGCCCGCCTCGCCTGTGACGAGATGACCCGGAAGACTCCAGACCGCCCCCGATTCGTTGCTGCGGTATTGGGACCTACGAGCCGGACGGCCACCATTTCGCCCGACGTCAACGATCCCGGTTTTCGCAATGTCAGTTTCGATGAGCTGGTCGATGCTTATTACGAGGCAACACGCGGGCTAGTAGACGGTGGGGCCGATCTCATTCTTATTGAGACCGTTTTCGATACGCTCAACGCTAAAGCCGCGGTTTTTGCAGTTGAGAAATTCTCTGAAGATCACGGTATTGCACTTCCCATCATGATTTCAGGGACCATAACGGACGCTTCTGGGCGAACGCTCTCAGGCCAAACTGTCGCGGCTTTCTGGAATTCACTCAAACATGCAAAGCCCATCTCATTCGGATTTAATTGCGCATTGGGTGCCAAGCAACTCCGTC
>CAYFLM010000005.1:0-4320 GCA_964343925.1 uncultured Methylococcus sp. | reverse complement strand
CGTCAGTACATTGAGGAATTGTCTCAGTTGGCAGATACCCACGTTTCTGCCCACCCTAACGCAGGACTACCCAACGAGTTCGGCGAATATGATGAATCGCCCGAGGCTATGGCCAAGGAGATTTCAGAATGGGCCGAACAAGGGTTCTTGAATATCATTGGCGGGTGTTGCGGCACAAGACCCCCCCATATCAAGGCCATTCATGACACGGTGCAAAACTATGCGCCACGGCCCATCCCTAAAATCGTACCGGCCTGCCGTCTAGCTGGACTCGAACCCCTTAACATCGGCGCGGACACCCTGTTCGTGAATGTTGGTGAACGCACCAATGTCACTGGCTCAGCAGCCTTTAGACGTCTTATCCGTGAGGAAAAATACGAAGAGGCACTGGAAGTGGCTCGTCAGCAGGTCGAAAACGGGGCTCAAATCATCGATATCAATATGGATGAAGGCATGCTGGACTCTAAAGCAGCCATGGTCCGTTTTCTCAATCTGATTGCCGCTGAACCCGATATTGCCCGCGTGCCTGTCATGTTGGACTCCTCAAAGTGGGAGATCCTGGAGGCCGGTCTCAAATGCCTACAGGGGAAAGGGATTGTGAATTCCATCTCCATGAAGGAGGGTGAAGAGAGCTTCCTTCGCCAGGCCGCCCTGGTTCGTCGTTATGGTGCAGCGGTCATCGTGATGGCATTTGATGAAGTCGGTCAGGCGGATACGCTCGAGAGAAAACTCGAAATTTGTACCCGTGCTTACAAATTATTGACCGAGCGGCTCGGATTTCCCCCCGAAGACATTATTTTTGATCCCAACATTTTTGCAGTTGCCACCGGAATTGAAGAGCACAACCGGTACGGTCTCGACTTCATAGAAGCGGTAGAAGCCATCAAGCGCTCGCTGCCCCATGCGCTCATTTCAGGTGGCGTGTCCAACGTTTCCTTCTCTTTCCGCGGCAACAACTTCGTTCGTGAGGCCATCCACGCCGTCTTTCTCTACCATGCGATTGGCCGAGGCATGGATATGGGCATCGTCAATGCGGGCCAGCTCGCTATCTACGAGGATATTCCTAGTGAGCTTAAGGATGCGATTGAGGATGTAATTCTCAACCGAACGCAAGACTCAACCGATCGTCTGTTGGAACTCGCAGACCGCTATCGCGATGAGGGCACCGGCCAAGAAAAGAAAGAGGAGCACGTCTGGCGATCGCTCCCTGTCAACAAGCGCTTGGAATATGCCCTCATTAAAGGGATCGATGAATTTATTGAAATCGATACCGAAGAAGCTCGACAAAATGCAGAACGCCCCCTGCATGTCATTGAAGGCCCATTGATGGATGGCATGAACGTTGTCGGCGATTTGTTCGGCGCTGGGAAAATGTTTCTGCCTCAGGTCGTCAAGTCGGCCCGCGTCATGAAGAAGTCCGTGGCGTACCTCATGCCTTTCATGGAGACCGAGAAAGCCGCGAATCCCTCCTCGAAGTCGAGTGGAAAGATCCTCATGGCCACGGTCAAGGGAGACGTCCACGACATTGGCAAAAACATTGTCGGGGTCGTCTTACAGTGCAATGGGTTTGAAGTTGTTGATCTGGGTGTCATGCAGCCCTGCGAAGCCATTTTGGATGCTGCCCGACAACATGACGTCGATATCATCGGTCTTTCCGGTCTCATCACCCCATCCCTTGATGAGATGGTCCATGTGGCCAAGGAAATGGAGCGACAAAATTTCGCCATCCCGCTCATGATAGGGGGCGCAACGACCTCTAGAGCCCATACAGCGGTCAAAATTGAACCCAATTACTCAAAGGCGCCCACGATCTACGTCACGGATGCCTCAAGAGCCGTAGGTGTCGCTGGAAGCCTGCTTAGTGAAGATCTCCGGGAAGCTTACGTGGATCGGATTCGAAAGGAATATGAGGATGTTCGGCAGACCCATGCGGGCAGAAAGGCCAAAACCCCCATGCACCCGATACAATCCGCACGGGATAACGCGTTCAAACCCAATTGGACACAATATTCGCCCCCTGCCCCGAGTTTTGTTGGGGTCCGTGTCTTCGATCGAATCCCTCTGGATGCCTTGGTTCCATTCATCGACTGGTCTCCTTTCTTTCAGACCTGGGAGTTGGCAGGCTCCTATCCCAAGATTCTTGATGATGAGATCGTTGGTCAAGAGGCAAGGACACTCTTCAGGGACGCCCAAACCATGCTCCAGGTTTTGGTGCGGGAGAACTGGCTAAAGGCTCGTGCCGTGATTGGCTTCTTTCCTGCCCAACGTGTGGGCGATGACATTCTGGTCTACGAAAATGCGGAAACCAGTGCCTCCGGCATCATGCTGCATCATCTAAGACAACAAGCCATCAAACCCCCGGGACAACCCAATTACTGTCTTTCTGATTTTATTGCGCCGACTGAATCCGGACATCAGGACTATCTGGGCGGTTTTGCTGTGACGGCGGGTGATGGCATAGAACCTTATTTAGACCGCTTTGCAGAGGCCCACGATGATTACAGCGCCATTATGCTCAAAGCACTGGCGGATCGATTGGCCGAGGCCGCAGCAGAGTATTTGCATCATCAGGTTAGAACGATGCATTGGGGTTACGATCGAGAGGAGCATCTCGACAATAACGCACTTATCCGCGAGGAATATCAGGGTATTCGCCCGGCCCCCGGATATCCCGCCTGTCCGGACCATACGGAAAAAGGGATTCTTTTCAAGCTGCTTGATGTTGAAAAAAATATCGGCATACGCTTGACCGAGTCCTATGCCATGTACCCTGCCTCCTCGGTGAGTGGCTGGTATTTTTCACACCCATCCGCTCGCTACTTCAACGTGGGCAAGTTGGATCGGGATCAGATCGAAGACTACGCCAAAAGAAAGGGCCTTGGACTTGATCAGACGGAACGTTGGCTAGCACCCTCCCTGTCCTATGAGCCGGACTGAGTCGCGTCCTGTGTTGTGGATACTCTACGGAACGGAGCACTGTCATTTATGTGAACTGGCTGAGCAGCTGCTCACTCAAGCCATTGGGACAGACTTTAGCAAAGTCGACATTTCAGACTGTGAAGACCTAAGTAAGCGTTATGGCGTTCGAATACCTGTCCTTGTCGAGCGAGGGAGTGGCCGCGAACTGAACTGGCCCTTTGATATGGCAACGCTTGGCTCATTCATTTCGAAAGCCCACCTGGGTGAACCCCTCCCATAATTTTTGCCGGAGAAACCATTGAGCATTGAATACCGCGTTGAAAAAGATAGCATGGGTGAGCTAAAGGTCCCCAAAGAAGCGCTCTATGCCGCACAAACCCAAAGGGCCGTCCAGAACTTCCCGATCAGTGGCCTGATGATGCCCAAAGCCTTCATTCAGGCTGTAGCACTCATCAAACAGAGTGCAGCTGAAGTCAATCAAGAACTGGGGCTTTTGGATGCCGAACTCGCCTCTGCCATTCAGGAGGCGTCAGAAACCCTCATTCAAGGTCAATATCTGGATCATTTCCCAATCGACGTCTTCCAAACCGGATCGGGGACCAGCACCAATATGAATGCCAACGAGGTCATTGCGACGCTGGCTTCTAAGCTTGGAAGCCAAGCCGTAAACCCCAATGATCACGTCAATATGGGGCAGAGTAGCAACGACACAATTCCAACCGCTATTCATCTCAGCGCCGCCATTGAGTGCCGACGTAAACTGCTTCCAGCTATGGAGCACCTCGAAAATACGATTACAAAAAAAGCACTCGGACTGGGTGATGCTGTCAAAACAGGGCGAACGCATTTGATGGATGCCATGCCCCTTACGATGGAACAGGAATTAGGCGCATGGGCACTGCAGATTAGAAACGGAAGAGCGCGCATTGAAATGGCACTCGAACGCATCTGCCGTTTGGCACAAGGGGGCACCGCTGTTGGAACGGGTACCAACGCCCATCCTGAGTTTGCCTCTCGCATGGCCCGCCGATTGAGCGAAAAAACCGGCATTGGCTTTTCGGCCAACACCTCATTTTTTGAGAGTCTGAGTACACAAGATGCGGCGGTCGAACTCTCCGGTCAGCTCAAAACTGTTGCCGTAAGTCTCCTTAAAATTGCCAATGACCTTCGCTGGATGAACTCAGGGCCTTTAGCAGGATTAGGTGAGATCGAATTGGAAGCACTACAACCGGGAAGTTCGATCATGCCTGGAAAGGTCAATCCTGTGATTCCCGAAGCCGTCTGCATGGTATCGGCCCAGGTCATCGGGAACGATGCGACAATTACTATTGGCGGTCAATCCGGATCCTTCCAGCTCAATGTGATGCTCCCGGTGATCGCTTACAACCTCTTGCAAAGCAT